>JACZSS010000132.1 GCA_022574115.1 Candidatus Heimdallarchaeota archaeon
ACCAGCTGGGTTTCAAGTATAGTTATTATCCTACTCAATCCAATTACTACTCATTGGCAAATGCTGTGTTTTCACAATATCCAATTCTTGATAGTGGGACAATTGATTTAAAACCCATAGTTGCATGGCAACGAATGGCAGTTTGGGTATTATTGGACATAAATGGAATTGCGACCACAAGGTTATACGTCACCCATTTGACAAATAATGGCGCAGAAGATTACAGAGTTGATCAGGCAACTCAATTAATGACAGAAATATTGAAAAACGATCTTAGTTTGGAGAACACTATTTTAGTTGGCGATTTTAATATGCGAGAATTTGAGTTGATCGATGATGTCAAGGAGCCGGTTGAAGAGTACGATATTATCACAGCTGATCTGAAAGATGCCTGGTTAAACACCACAAATCAGCTGCCAAATTCAGACGGTTTCACTTCATCAGCAGCGGATCCAGATAAGCGAATTGACTATATTTTCTTGAGCTCACAAATTATAGTCGAAGGATGCACTGTAATCAGCACGTTGGTATCAGATCATTTACCTCTATTTTGTACTATTACATTGCCATAAAGTAGTGTTGTAGCTTTAATATCAGTTTTAATTTTAATTTTCCACTTTATAATTTGCACGAAATTTAATAATGACTAATCAATGTTTAGCTTGTTGATCCTAGATCAATTATTGGTTGTATGTCCGGTTTACAATGAAGAAGGACGAATAGGTAAAGTCCTTGATGGAATTCAAAAACTAACTGATAATGTTATTGTCATCAACGACGGTTCCACCGACAAGTCTCTTTTGGAAATCGAAATTCATCAAGTCAAAGTTATTTCGCACCAGTTTAACTGGGGTAAAGGTTGTGCAATTCGAACAGGAATGGACTATTTTCTGAGCTCAGGTTTCGATTACGTCCTTTTTATGGATGGGGATGGCCAGCATAAGCCAGAAGATATTCCTGCATTTATTTCCCAATTAGAGAAAGAAGAAGCAGATTTGGTGATTGGATCGAGATTTGATGATAATAAATGGAAAACAACCATGCCATTTTCGCGAAAATTCTCCAATCTTATGAGTCGATTCGGATTATGGTTACTCTACAATGGCTTTACTGTGAAGGATCCTCAGAATGGATTCAGAGTTTATCGAAAGAGATTAGTAAAGTGCTTGAGTTTTTATCCCCATAAATATGAAACTGAGATGGAAATCCTGATCTTATCGTATTTGATGAATTTTAGAGTGGTTAATATCCCCATTGAAAGCCTGTACTCTGAAAACCAATCATCTAAGTTTTCATTATTGTATGATACATGGACCATTCCCAATGTTATGCTGAAATTATTCTTTTCTTATCGTCCATGGTTACTTCGATCCAATAATAAAAAATTGGGATTTAGGGCCAAGAAGCAAGAAGAGTCAATGTTAAATTACGCAGTTAATAATCTTCCAAAGTATATTATACCAAGTTGAGATCTCGAAGTTACCTGCTCATTTACGTGTAGGTAATTTGCATCAGGATCAGTACGTTACTTTCTCATTACTTAAATGGACATGCTAAATCCTCGTTTATACTTTAAACAATGAGGAGGAAATATTATGGCAGATTTTGGTACATCAGTATGGACCGATGGTTTTCTTTGGATAGCTCCAGTCACGGCCATCATCGCAATACTATTTGCTTATCGAGAATACAAAGCTGTTCTTGCTCTGGATCGTGGTACTGAAAAAATGATAAAAGTATCCGATGCGATCATGGACGGATCAAAAGCATTCTTGAAAAGGCAGTATACAACAATTGCAATCTTTGGTGTGTTTCTCACACTGATTATTTACATTAGTCTTGATTTCATTGGAGGCAATGGAGTCCCGTATTCGGCAATTGCTTTCGTCCTAGGAGCCAGTTCATCGCTAGCAGCAGGTGCAATTGCAATGCTAATGGCTGCGCAAACAAATTCTAGAACTACCCAAGCGGCTAAAACAAGCCGATCCGCTGCACTTGAAACTGCCTACAAAGGTGGTTTAGTCATGGGTTTAGTGGTGGTTGCTCTAAGTATTGCAGGTATTGCTATTTTATTCGGAATCTACTCAATTGGTGATGAATCTCCCGATCCATCATCTATTATCGCATTTGGGTTTGGTGCATCATTTGCCGCGCTCTTTGCGCAGCTCGGAGGTGGTATTTTCACCAAATCTGCAGATATAGGCGCTGACTTGGTTGGAAAATTAGAAGTTGGAATTCCTGAAGATGATCGCAGAAATCCTGGTGTCATTGCTGATAATGTTGGGGATGCTGTTGGTGATTGTGCGGGAAGAGGTGCTGATTTATTCGAATCGATTAGCGCTGAAACGATCGGGGGAATGATTGTTGGTCTACTTTTTTATCAAGTATTTATCCAGGACGACGCTCTCAAGACCACCGCAATTGCATTTATCATCTTTCCACTGATTGCAAGAGGAATTTCATTATTAGCGACTTTGGTGACTGCTCCAATGGTCAAATTAAAAGACGATTCACAAAAAAATGCAATGAAACCGCTTAAAAATGCGTTTTATGTCACTTCATTTCTCTCATTTCTGGTATTCGCAGCCTTAATTTGGTGGTTGTTGGGAAATGGTACTTTCATTTGGCAACTCGTTGCTGCTGCAGCAGTTGGAGTAATTCTCGCAGTTGTGACCCTCCTCGCGACCGAATACTATACTGGTGAAGATAAAAAGCCAGTTCTTGAAATTGTTAATGCGTCCGAAACCGGTGCCGCTACTAACATTATTACTGGTTTATCGGTCGGAATGAGATCAACTTGGATTCCAATGGTTGGAATTGTAGTTGCAATTACTCTCAGTTTTTGGCTCGGTTCTAATTTTGCGAGTTCAGGCAATGACTTGGCAGTAATGATCAGAGCAGCTGAGACTGCGGGCGATTTACCCTTGGGACTATCGAGTTCAGCTCTATGTGGTATTTATTCCTCGACAGTGGCCACGATGGCTATGCTTTCAGTGACTCCGATTATTTTAGCTATGGACGGATATGGTCCGATTGCTGACCAAAGTGGTGGTATCGCTCAAATGGGCGAAGTTGGTGAGGATATTCGTGTTATTATCGATTCCCTTGATGCAGTAGGAAATACGACTAAGGCACTAGCAAAGGGATACGGCATGACTTCAGCTGGTTTGGCTGCTTTACTTCTATTCCAAGCATATTTACAAGATTGGCAACACCTCGCCAATGAGAGATCATTAGAAGCTGGAGATGGCTCAATTAGTTTCCCAACTATCGATCTAGCAGATCCCGCGGTCATTTCTGCACTGTTTTTAGGAGCATTGCTTCCATTTGTTTTTACTTCAATGTCAATGGGCGCTGTCGGACGTGCTGCTAATGGAATGATTAAAGAAATTAGGCGACAGTTTGCTGAAAATGGTGAAGCGATCATGGCCTACGAAATGGATCCAGATTACGCTGCCTGTGTTGATGTTGCAACTACAGCCGCCTTAAAAGAAATGGTCACACCATCTATTTTAGTAATTATGGCTCCGATAGCTGTTGGATTCATTTTCGGTCCAATACCCTTAGCTGCGTTCCTTATTGGAGCTACCGCTGCTGGAATATTGCTGGGGTTAACTCTGAATAACGCTGGGGGTGCATGGGATAATGCCAAAAAAGTCGTTGAAGCAGGTGCTTTAGGTGGAAAAGGTACTCCAGCTAACGAAGCCACCGTAATTGGGGATACGGTCGGAGATCCCGCAAAAGATACTTCTGGTCCCTCTATCCATGTTTTGATAAAATTGATCAATACCATTGCAATTACATTGCTGCCATTGTTCATAGTTTATGGTGGATGGATTTAGCCGATCTGTCTACAATTGAATAAACAGTCAACATAATTAATAATCGCTATTATTGCACACTATTAAGGTAAGAAATAACCCGTGAGCCACCCGTTCTTTTAGTTTAAGCGATGATAAACAATTGTGCTGGGCCACCCTGTCCCGAGATAGTAAAAAACTGCAAGATCATTACCTTTACGGCAAGATCCTTCGTGATCGGTTAGTGGATATGTTCGAGGAGTTACAAGTGATGCAGGTAAAATTGCTTGAACAAGATCATGGAGTTAGTCATCGGATCTATGAAAAAGCATTATAGGATCTTAATATTATCACGGAGGCCAGATCCGTTTGTGACATGGTAAAAAAGTACAAGAGCGTTTGAGCATAGAGGATAGTCTTACTTGACCTGTTTATAATTTCGACCCTCCAATTACCAATAACCATACAGAAGGATTGCTCAAATCTGTGATCGTGCATAGATCCAACGGGAAATCGTTGTGTGAAAAAGCGACGAACCAAAATGGGACTATGTTAACAATCTTAACTAGCTGGCAACTACAGGATTTACCACTTGAAGTAACCTTAAGGAATTTGACCAAGCAATAAATCTGTCAAGCAAAACTGGTTGAATATTTACTGTGTGAAATACATACAATATTTTTAGTGAAAGAAAGTTGAAAAATTAAATTAAAATTATACTTTATACTAAATTAAATAATTATAAAGGCATATTTGTTTTGTTTTTACTATTTTTTTATGAATATTATGAATTGTTGTTTACAAAATCTTGAGCATCAGAGACATCCATTCGATAACCACCACCAGTTCCTCCACATTCAGAATTAAGTCCAAATGAGGTAACTGCAGCAACTATGTTAGTGTCTTCAAAGAATATTGGTCCGCCTGAGTCACCAAAACATGTACCACCAGTAGCAGCATTGTTTGTAAATAAAATTGAGTCTGATGATCCAGGAGAGAATAATTCATCATCGTTAATTATACGCACCGTAGCCTGATATCTTACCAGATCGCTCTGTGTATTAATTCCACTATTTGCCTTCTGAAGACCATATCCTACAACTGTAAATATAATTCTTTGATATGCTCTCTGGGAAAGAAGTTCATCAAATAGTCCTAGTTCAGGTAATTCTCCATAAGTACTTAAAATCACAGGTTCTGACAGTATTACAAGACCTGCATCGTGTAAGAAGAATGCTGCATCAATGTAATCCGGATGCGTAAATATGCTTACGAAAGCATTACCACCCGAAAAAGGATATCCATCTGCTCGAATACCTGCTTCATCATTAGAATCAAACCAGACCCTACCACCGGAAGTTCCAACAGTACAATGTCCAGCAGTTAACATAACAGTAGCTGAAAGTAGTGTACCAGTACATCTATGACTCGGCCTACCATTAACATCAAATACCATGATACCAACATGTGGGTGATCTTCACCATCCAGATCTCCATTGGTAATTGATGTGCTGGGCGTAATCATTGCTATTAAAAGAGTAAAACCAATTAACAGTACAGATAATTTTTGAATTGTTTTCATTTTCGTTTCAATTTCTCCTAAATACCGAAAGGGTATTTGGTCAGTTAGGGAACCTTTGATTTTGATTAATAAAAGTCACCTAGCTTAAGCCTGTGTCAGAAATGGCTATTAAAAATATTTCCTGTTGAACGGATCAATATGTCAGAAAGTATTTAGATGTGCTGTTTAAAAATTCCCTAGACAGTATTCTATGAGTCTAGTATTTTATACCCTTATTTAATAGAACTCAGATAAGATTAAAAAAATCCGTCTACAGATCGATCATCGTATGTGATTAAGATCTTCCAAGGTAATTCGTATCGATGACCTTCCAAGGAAGATCTGTTGTAAAAGCTGGTAAAAAGGTTTGAAGAATATCGTAGTAAAGTTGTTGATGATCCAACTTTAGTTTTCTTCTAGCTAATTTATCTCGAATTGAGGGTTAATAAGCTGGCTTAAGAAGCTTTTTCAGACCTGTCAGACTAATACTCTTTTGGAGGGCAAAACCAAAAATACTAAAATCGCAGAATAATCAATTACATTATTAATTGATAATATAATCAATTAAGATATTGACTGAATCGATTAATTATGTTATAGAACTATTTTGAAAATTAGTCTCGCTTTATAACCTATTTTTGCTTACCTAGCTGCGATATCGAAAGAAAATGGATCTAATGGTAATCCTTGTTTTAACTAAAAGCATGAGATCTATTCTACTCAACCTAAACACATTTCAATCATGCTAATTGTTGGTCACAAGATATTATTTCAATTCAAAGAGATAAAGGCCTCAAATATTTACTAGTAGATGCATTTACCGATATAAAATTTACTGGAAATTCATCGCTGTATTTTATGACGCCGACGAACTAAGTAGTACCCAAATGGGTAAAATTGCTCAAGAAATGAACCTAGCTGAAAGTGCCTTTATTTTAAAATCAGAGCGAGCAGATTTTAGAGCTAGATATTTCACACCAGCTGTTGAAATCCCAATGGCTGGTCATCCCCCTCTCTCAGTTATTTCCGCGTTGATTCATGCTCACAAAAGTAAACTGGACGATCACCCAGTAAATGTAACTCTTGAGGTTAAAGCCGCTATTTTACCAATTGAAATTCAAAGTAAAAATGGTGAATTACTGTCCATTACAATGCAACAGATTAAACCCAAATTTCTCGAGATCGTTAGGCAGGAGGAGGTCTTACCAGTTTTCGGACTGCAAGAAATAGATTTTACAAAGGACGTCCCGATTCAGATAGTAAGTACTGGAACTAACCAATTAATGGTCCCCGTAAAAGATATTGAGACTTTAGAAAGAATTGTACTAAATGTAGATGCTTTTGCTAACTTGAGAGGACGATATGATTTTATGTCGATTCATGCCTTTACAGTGCATGGATACACCCAGACAGGAGACACATATGCAAGACACTTTGATATTCCCCCGGATTTAATTGAAGATCCATTTACTGGGTCTGCTACGGGTGGTATGGCTGCATATCTTTGGCGATATCATCTTATTGATGAATCTCAGTTCATTGCAGAACAAGGACATACTATGGGAAGACCTGGTCAAGCTGAAGTACTAATTATTGGTAAAAGGGAAAATATTGAAGGAATAAAAGTAGGCGGAAAAGTAGTATTAGTCGCGGAAGGTGTTATCTACGTTGATGAGCCTAGTCATTGAAGGCAATTAAGTCACATTGAGTATTACATCTGCAGGTCATTTTCAACTCAAACCAAGTTCCTAAGTTGTTTCGATTTCTTGTCGGGGAACAGGTTGCAGCAATGTTGTCCATCTAATTTTTGGAGAGGTTGACTGATTAGTGTATGG
>JACZSS010000133.1 GCA_022574115.1 Candidatus Heimdallarchaeota archaeon
CTGCGCGTTATCAAAACTTAGTTCAGAAGCCTCTCCGATAAATTTTGCTGCTTCTGTCCCCTTCATTATCTTGACAGGTTTATTAAATCGATAAATTTGTACTTTCCCATTTCCTATTTCTTCGTAGGTAAACATTGTAGATTAACTCTCAATGATGATTATCTGTAGCTAGAGTTTTTTGGAAACTTCCTTTAATTTCTTCAAAATTGCGAGCTCGTCCCAGGAGATCATATTATCTTTTTGGGCATAGGCATATGCCCGATCAATTATCTGCTCAAGCAGGGTTGCTTTATCATCGCTCTGTGATTCGACTTTTTCATAGTATTCAGTCAACGCTCTTTTAATGTTATCCAACAATTTCTCTTCGTCCGAAGTTACTGTTCCGTCTCCTTTGGCAACAGCTATGAGCTCGTTCCAAATTTCATCGTTAAATGAGACCATAGATAACTGTAAACGACGTTTGATATAAACACTCCTATTATTTTTACGCATGCAGTCTAAATGAAGATCATTTTTGAGACATGAATCTCAAAAGTCGGTATCATCTCGTGAGCGAGAGAGGTCAGACCAATTCTCCCATGCAAGGTGTTTTGCGATAAAGACGATTTGACCAACATGATTTGAATAATGGACGAGTTGGCTGTTGATCGCTTCCATTGCAGTGAACTTCTCTTTTCGCACGGTTACCTCTTTCAGCAAATCCTCAGGCTTTAGTGCATTTAATGCATCGAATAGATATGACCATCCAGTATTCCAGAACTCCAGGAGTTCTTCTTTTGATGATCTGAAATCCTGATTAAATTCTGCCGGTCGATTGCGGTCTGCCTTTTCCCCATCCGTTGTCAAAAAGTCTGTCCATCTCGATTTCATTTGATTAGTCATATGTCTCATAAGTATGGCAATGCTATTTGATTCCTCATCCGGCAGCCAAAACAATCCTTCTGTATCGTCAAGCTGATCAATCGCTTTTTCTGCTAGCAGTTTTTGATTTCTCATGTAATTGGTTATATTATCCAGATAATGTTGACCAAGATCGCTCATTGATATCTAATTTCATATGGATAATAAAGTTTAGTGAATTGCGCAATTCAGATCGGGCGGAGCTGTTTATTAACAAATCGACGGATAAATTGATCAATCCATAGGATTTCGTTTTTGTAACCATGGTCAAGATAATTCTATCATCTGAGTTATGTCTTCCTATCGGTTAAATTGTACGGATACAATTTTTGTAACTATCCTAAGATGCTACAATAGGGCGACCGATATGAGCCCCACTCTAGATGCATATAGCTTCTGAAGCAAGTTGGACTTGAGTCTGCAATCCCCATCCTTCAACCGTTGTCTTCTGGTGCCAAAAGTGCCTTTCCTACATTTTGTAAGCGTGGGGGTAATTTGAAAAACGAGGAATTACTCGTTTCTAGTTGAAGCACTCATTTTATTATTTAAACTGCTTAAGATTTGGCTGTTCGTCCGTACATTCACGATCATGAACTGAAAATGTAGCTGGTGTTGCACGTGTAATCCGTGATGTTGTAACGATACCCGTTTTCATACCAATTAATCGTGCAATTTCAGTAATTGTAGTTAATTGCTGACCGTCGATGCAGGTAGAAATTTTACCATTAATTGTTTTGCTCCCAGTTGCCAATGCGGTGCCACTAGCCGCAGAATCGGTTAGTTGTCCCTCGGCTGTATGGGTTGAGACATTGACCGAGCTGGGTAAACTTTCCATGGCCAGCTGGCCAGTTTTTCCATATTCAACCCACCTAGCTGCTTTGACATGTTCAGGACCCATACCATCACCAATCAGCAAGATAATGTTTGGTGGAATGAACTGATTAGGTGCTATAGTTCTCTCAGATGCAAGTGTAAGCGTGAACATGGATCCAATGAGTAAGATCGATAGAACAAAGTGAGCTTTAAATTTCACCATATATCGAGAAACTCCAATTAATAAAAATATTCTAATTTTTCTCGGTACAAGTGCTGACTTAAATCGGAGATGACGTATAAAATTTGAATGGAGATTCTAGCTAAATGACCTCGACCAGTCACTAAACAACTCGTTTGCCGTCTTTGAATACGAACATAGCATCAGCTGGGATTTGGATGGATACTTCGGAGCCCATTTCTAAATTTGAATATTTTTCCAGGTTTTCTTTGATGTTAACTGTGAAAAGTTTGTCATCGTGCAGGGTTATTTCCGCTTGGACAAAATCTCCCATGAATGCAAGATGTCGTAACTTGCCTTTGAGTTGGTTACCGGCCTCTGCTGGAGCAAAATTAAGTTCATTAAATCTGGTGACAAGAGTTACATCGATACCAGGAGCTAAATCTGAGTTGGTAACGTTAGTAATCAATTCTTCCCCAGATTTCAACTTCACTTTGAGTTTACCAGAGGTATCGCTCACTGTGGCGTCTAGAGTGTTATTTTCCCCAACGAAGTTGGCCACAAATAATGTTTCCGGATTTGAAAAAATACTTAATGGCGATCCTTCTTGAATCAAAGTTCCCTCGTCTATGATTGCCACTTTATCAGAAATAGCCAAAGCTTCGGTTTGATCATGTGTAACATACACAACTGTAACTCCGTGTTGCTTAGCAATATCGCGGATTTCAGTCCGTAATTCGACTCGTAGTTTGAAATCGAGGTTGGAAAGAGGTTCATCGCAGAGAAGAATCTTGGGTGATATGGCAAGTGCACGGGCTAATGCCACCCTCTGTTGTTGTCCACCTGATAACTGTGTCGGGAACTTTTGGTCGTGACCTTCTAACTGTACCTGTTTGACAAGATCCATCACGATTTTCTTTCGTTCCTCTCGACCAACTTTTCTTACTTTTAAGCCGTAGCCAATATTTGCTTCTACACTCATATGGGGCCACAATGCATAATTCTGAAAAATCATTCCCATCCCTCGTTTCTGAGGTGGTAGCTCTGTGATATCTTCGTCATCGAGGAATATCCGCCCTGATGAAGGAATATTGAATCCTGCAACCGCTCGTAACAGAGAAGTTTTCCCACAACCGCTGGGACCTAATAGTGTAGCAATCTCAGAATCTTTAACGGTAAGATTAAAACCTTTTATAGCATGAAAATCATCGTACATTATATGAATGTCTTCTAACACTAATTCAACCATTTATATCACCAGTTTATAGTCCTGTAATAGCTTCCGCCCTGTTCTTTAAGAGGAGATTCGTGACCAGCAAGCTTAACGACTGAAGTATCATTAAAAATACCCCGATGGCCGCTAATTCTCCAATTTTACCATTCGAATCACTCATCTTCCATGTAAGAGTTCCATGGGTGTTATCTGTAATTAATATCAGTGTTGTACTAACCTCACTCATGTTGTATACAAGAGATACTAAAGCACCACCAACAATGTTCAAAGCAATTAGTGGTATGATTATTTCTGCTATCACGCGTACCTTGCCTGCCCCCATATTGGCTGCAGATTCCTCTAACACTCGATCCGTCTGCTGAAGTCCAGCATAAACTGCTCGGACAGTAAAGGGAAACTTGCGAATCGTATAACTTATGACGAGTAAGATTGGTGCATAAGTTATAGGATTAAGAGTTAACACCACATTTCCAATATGTCCGTCGAAATCAATTCCAAACCGATGAAATTCCAGTACTTTACTATCACCAAACATTGTGATATAACCAATCCCGAGAACAATGCCTGGAATTGCTATTGGAATTGTAACCAAAGTGTCAAATGCAGTCTGACCCCTAAATTTCTTTCGATTTGCAACATAGCCTGCCAAAGTGGCAAGAATAACAATGAGAAATGTAGCGATTAAACTATATTTCAGCGTGTTAGTAAAAAATAGTCCAAATCCGGAGTCAGGATCAAAAATCGATATGAAAGGATCGACTGAGAATTGCAGAGGCCAAACTTGTGGAAGTGTGGTGGCGGCAACTATTATGCCGATGTGTGGCATTGTTGCCGCTAATAATAATAAAGTAAAAAATGAATAGATCAGTATTTTGCCTCTGGTTTCTGGTTTAAAAGTACGAAATTCACCAGCTCGACCTTTGCTAACCATTGAATATTGCCGAAGAGATACATATTTTCTGATCATAAAGAACCCAACGAGGGCAAATATTAACAATATTCCTCCTAGGATCGCACTTTCCTGTGCAATTTCATTACTAGCCTCTGCATCTGAAAATATATGTTTGGCTATATAGTAAGTAATGGTTTGTTTGGCGATCTGATCACCAAATCCGGCAAATATGATTGGTGTGCCCAAATCCTCCATCGATAAAATAAGGACAAGAATACTACCAGATGCAAGGCCAGGCAATGCCAGTGGAAGAGTGACTGTTCGCAAGATCCGAAATCTCGACGCACCTAAATTCTCTGCTGATTCCTCCATACTGGGATCCGAATTCATCAAAGAGCTATAGACGTTTAAATGAATTAATGTAAAATAGTGCAGTGATTGTACGATGACAATGGCGGCGATACCCTCTAGGATAATTTTAAATCCAAAGACTGGAGCAAAGAAACGTTCATTCAGGAGACCTTTGTCTCCTAATAAGGCAATAAATCCCACACCACTAACAAAAGGAGGAAGCACCAAAGGAATTAACAGTAAACCTCCTAATAATGATTTTCCTCTAAAATCTACGCGAGCCATTAACAGAGCGGTTGTTATGCCCAACATTATGGATATCAGTGTGGTCAACAATCCTATGACAATTGTATTTAGCAAGATTCCTAGATTAGGCCCTCTAATTCTATATACGGTTGCATCATCACGATGATCAATATTGATAATGTACCCTCCTTCTCCTTCACCCAAATCCCCTCTTGGATTGAAAAACGTTGGATTAGAAAAAATTTCCTCAAAGGCTTGAAACCTAAATTCACCTGAGACATAGACAGAGACTATGAGAATTTGTGCTAATGGTACTAGCAGGAAAATCGAGAAGAAAACTGTAATAAATATAATGATAGACCATGATAATGGATCATTCTTGTAATTTTGAAGGAGACTAGATCTTCGTCTTCTAGGTTTAGGAGTAATTCGCTCCTGAATTGACTCAGATTCCGATTTACTGTCTATCAAGTAATTTTTCTGATTAAATTTATTTTATAACAATATTTAAAATCAAGATAATTTTTTACGTTTATTAAATTGTTTTATGATCAAAATCGGAGTATATAACCCAATGAACAGCCACATGGTAATGACAGGGATATTAGTCGTAGTCTCACTGACTGAAATAATAGTTGTTTGAACCACTTCGCTAGTAGTCGTTATAACGGTTTCAGTGGTCACTAAAGAAGTACCCCCTGTTATATCCGTAGTTGTTATTACGATTTCAGAGGTTGTCACTTCAGTTACGGCTATAGTGTACGGGTCATCTAGGTGATCGATCACAGAATCAAACTTGTTATTTGAGAATTGATTCCATTCAGTTTGTTTAGCCAGTTTGAAACCCGCATCTGAAATATCAGCTTCAAATGCAATTGCGTCTGACTGATTTATCGCTGGTTGACCAAATTCGGCTGCAAGTTGTTCAAATCGCTCTCTTGGCGCAGTTAGAAAACTGCCACCCTTGAGTGCAGAAACTAGGTTGCTCCAGGTATCCCTGAGTTTAGTGTGGACGTCCTGAATGGTATACTCGAAATGAAATCTCATGGTTGAATATTGCGACGCCGCCAAATCCTCGTCAAAATTAATTGCTTGATTACTTAATGTAAGATCATACAGGTTTTTAAGATCAGGTCTGGCAATTCCTTCAGGTTCTAAGAATGCATCTGCTCTAATTGGTAATCTATTGATTCGTGGATCAAAAAGAACTGCTTGCCCCTCAGGACTAAGGACGTATTGGATAAACGCGTTTGCAGCTGCGGGATGTTTAGGATTTTGAGCTAACGCAATTGGATCTGCATTTACAATTGAGGCGTTTTGAGGAACAATATATTCAGTATTTGGATTTTCATTCATAGCAATTACGCCATAAAAGTCAATTGTCATTGCAACTGCTGTTTCTCCAGAAATGACTGATTGTCTAGTTTCGACAGAACCACCGTATATTTTTCCATTCCCCGCCATCCTGTAAATAAGTTCCCAACCTTTCTCCCAACCAAATTTTTGAAGTAGAATCTGATAGATTCGTGTGTTGCTAGTAGTATCTGGTGCATTGCCTAGACCAATATTAAACTGAGAATCAAATGTAAAGAATTCAGGCGCCGCTAAATCCTCCCAAGTTAGGGGTTTTGGTAATCCCCTTGCTTCCAATTCTGCATTATTAACCGTAAAACCGAAGCTTGAAATGGCACTTCCAACCCAGATTAAATCACCATTAGCATCGTATTGCTTCATATCTGCACCTGCAATCGTATCTGAGATGTTAGCCGCAATTAGTGCAACTAAGTCGGGATCTGTGATGGGGCTTAATGCTCCCTTATCCGCAAGATTATTGAATAACGTTGGTCCACCTCCCCAGCCCACACTTTTTTCAAAGAAAGGATTCGTCATTTCTTTGAACCATCCATCAAACGTAGAAGGTCCTGAGAATGATATTTCGCTGGCGCTGGTAATGCCAACAGCAGCAGCAAGTGGAGATGCTGCAAAGGCTGCCCCCATTTTGTTATACAGTATCGCGTCATGTCGAGTAGATACTGATAATTTGATAGCTGTTGGAGTTACATTGTTGACTTCTGGATTCGTAAATGCAACTACATGACTTCCTGCTAAAGGAATAATTAGCAGAAAAATGAATAAAAATAACAATTTTTTTCCTTTCATCTAAATTTATGATTTTCACACCCTATATGTTATTTTTCTATTTAGAAGAGAATTTTAGTAATTTCAGATTTAATTAGTGAAATTTTGCTGATGTATGATTGAGAAAACAGATCTCTTGGTATTAAATCATGGGTGATTTTGTACGTACAAAAACTTTGTTTTACATCTTAGATTACTTTCAGCCTACTACTTACCATTTGTCTTCCATAGATTCATGTAGTATTACTTCCAGGTAATTATTAGCTGGTATCATGGCGTTTGTTGTTCAGAAAAATCACCTGAGAATCACAACACAGGGATATGAGACACTTAAATGGTTAAGCCACAAATGTAAAAATCTCTAC
>JACZSS010000134.1 GCA_022574115.1 Candidatus Heimdallarchaeota archaeon
GGAGAATTGTAAAGTTCTTTAGATTTAGTGGCTGAGCGAGAGATCTATTAAATTTGAAAGAGGTACCAGATCATTCAACCCTTGTGAAGTTCCACAAGAGAATTAAGGCAACAATCCTTGATGAGTTGTTATGTAAAAAACCTGTTAAAATATCCACCTGGAAAATACTATTGCTCAAACCTCCATCGGCGTAAGGATTCTTGGAAATACGGCATAACCGTTGGAATTGTTTCATTATTAACCTCAATATTATCATTGAATCTTCTCCGTAGCACTTTGTCGTCACAAATTCCGGTTGGACGACGGATGGCTGCAGTGATGTTTCTAATCTATCTCTTTGTGTTTTCTAGCATTTTGTCATTTCGTCGACTGCCAAGATCAATTTGGGCTAGGTTGAGTAATAAATACGACGATCCCATGGAATCATGGATGAATGAAGAGGATGGGGTTCAAAAAGAAAACCCCTCACCTCCAAAATTTGTTCTCATTGATGGAGAACTACTTGTGAAGGAGGATGAGTTGATCGATCTGTAATTTCACTTTCAAGCGTATAAATATATTTGATCGTAATCGAGAAAAAAGTCCCTGCAATCCGTATTACGAATATTAACTTATAACTATGTGCTTCTAAATTACCGATTAGCTCCTCGAACTTGCTATCTAGAACCCTGCAAGGGTATTAAAACTCCACCAACAATAATAAGGATTATAAATTCTTAAACTATGCAAAATTTGTGAAATCAGGATGGAAATTGCTAATCCCGTCATCTCTATTTATCGTTATTTTGATTCTTTTACTATCTAATATCTTCGGTATTAGGTCACAAATCAATTTAGACCAGGATGATTTTATTCCCGCAAGTAGTTTATTATCATTTGGTGGTGTAAGGGATTCATCTTTTGGGGAAATAGTTTCAGGCATCGGAGATTACAACCAAGATGGATTTGAGGATATTGTAGTTGGTGGTCGTCAATGGAATGGTTGGCAAGGTAAAACGTGGATTTATTATGGGTCCGAAAATGGTCCTGTCCAAGCTGATTTTACCATAATGGGAGAGCCGAATCGAGACGGGTCAGGTATTTGTATGGGTCATTCTGTCTTTAACGTGGGGGATGTTAATGGAGATGGTGTTGACGATTTTGCCGCTTCTGGTCCCGGAGGTTGGGGTGGATGGGATATTGGAAAAGTTTATTTATTCTATGGTAATCCAGATGACGTGCCAACAAAGGCAGAAGACGCAGATTTTGAATTTTCCTCACCCTCAAAATATGACTGGTTTGGCGAAGTTTCAAGATTAGCTGGAGATTTCAATGGTGATGGGTATCCAGACATTATAATAGGCGCACCAGGGACCAATTGGCCAGAAAATCAAGAAAGTTTATTTGAAAGTGGTAGATCATATATATATCTGGGAAGTGAAAATGGTTATACAAACATTCCCGATATTACTCTCCACGATGATCTCAACTTCTCTGCCTTTGGGCTCGTAGTCGATGGTGATGGAGATATAAACAATGATGGGCTATCAGATGTGATCGTAAGCGCAAGCTGGAGTAATAGTTTTACAGGAAAAGCACATGTGTATTTAGGTACCGAAGAACTCAATCCTGAACCCACCGCTGATTTAATCCTTACAGGAAATAAGGGTGACGATCAATTTGGAAAATGGGTTGGAATTATAAATGATCTTAATGGTGATGGGTATGATGAGATTGCACTTCGAACTTCATTTCCAGTGGAAGGATCCAGTCACAAAGATGAGGTTGTATATCTTTATTTTGGGAGGGCAGATCTGACTACAATTTCTGAACCGGATCTTATTTTTAGAACCGAAGAAGAACAAGACGATTTTGGCTTCGTATTTAACCCCGTTGGCGATTTAAATGGGGATTCTTTCACGGATTTTGCTATTGGTGCTCCTGGTACCACGCTACATCCAGGTAAAGTTTATGTCTATTTTGGCGGATCTAATATGAACACTGTTCCAGATATGCAATTTATTGGTGAGGATAATTTCGATCGGTTTGGATATTATGTAAATGCAGCTGATGTCAATGGAGATGGTACTCCAGATCTTTTAATGACCTCTCTGTTCAATGATGATGTGGGAAGAGTGTATATTGATTTATCCGAAGGCGTAGCAACAACACCAGACTTAACAATTGAAAGCAGTACATCTGATAGTTTGTCTGTTTTGTATGGTACGGTATTGTTTGTTCTGGTTATGGTCGCAAATTTCAAACTCAAGTCGCGGAAAAAATCTTAATTTAAGAATCGTCTTGTTTGACTTTTATCTGTTACCCACTTTTGCAAATCATTGTAATTATGGCGATCGATGAATTGTTCCTTTCTCAATTTAATTAGGAGAGAATCTTCATTTAAATCCCCGTGACATACTTAGCAAAAAAAATGACTAGCTTCATCATTTTGAGACTCTTTACAGTCACAAAGGTAAGAATCTCTGTGTAACGAAATTTGTATGGTTTTAGTTTTTACCTTATAAAAACTCAAAAAATGGCTGAATAACCGGTATATAGATAATGATTTATGGCAGGCCAATTGCAAAATTCCAATAGGTTAAATCTCCACCGCGCGCCTTGCTAATTTCGCTTTAACTCTATTAATTTTATCTGATGTGCTCTTTGTTTATCTAATTGGCTGTCCACAAGCTTGACGATTTGAAGTATGACGACAATCCAAAATAATGTTCTCAAAACTGATCCTAATTCGTCCGAAAATAGTAATGTTTGTCCAGTGTTCTAATACACTCCAATTTCAACTAAAATTATGATTGGTATGATCCTAACTAAGGTCGCAAATGAATTTAACAATTTAGCGTGAGCCTGTTCAAGAGTAAGAGAATTGTAGGTCATAATCAATTATACGCATTTTTGATATAAAAGCAATAAGTATATACAATATATAGTGATTAGGTTCTCCTTCGGGAGATCTTCTTAAATGTCTTGAGAACGATAAATACAACAAGAAATATAGCAAATGGAAACGGAGTCTCATCGTTTTCAAAATCATAACTGAAGATTGTAGGGGGAATATCGAATGCCGACACTCTAGCTTTATCCCCTGATAAGTATGGACCTACTACCAGATCTACTTCCTGGGCAATGGCTTGATGTCCAAGATCATTTAAATGGATGTTGTCGACATAATAGTCCTCCTGATTTTCTGTTACATTAAAAAAGTCCAGAAGCGGATAGTTGTTGTCCTTAGACGTCTGATCGATGATTTCTAGATATTGTTCAAACGACCGAGTACGTTCTTCGTTTAATGTAACTAAAGCCCAGTAGATATTTGCGACAAAAATTTGTTTCAAAGAATTAGTTGTGTCCAGGAACAAAATAGCCTGTATTAGCCAAGTGAACCTCTCCTCAAAAACAGTTGGAGCAAACATACCGAGAAAATCATTTCCTCCCAATACGATTACGACGTATTCTACGTTCGATTCAAATACCGTATCATTGACTAGCTCAATATTGCCGAAGTAATCAGCCACACCGTATCCCGAGACAGAGCCATCTAGTATGTTTATTGTATCCCATGGTGAACCATAATGTCGTAGAAATGAGACATAACTTCCATTTCGTGGCACACTGTCGATTTCTTCTACAGAATTAGACGCCCCCAAAAACAAGATACTTTCAAGATCTTGATCAGGCTGCGGAACAGCTCTTACTGTGGTAATTGAGCCAAATATGATCGCTGATAATAGCATTAAGTGCCAAAACAGGTGTTTATTCATTGAAATTGCTAAACTTGTCACATAATTATTATTATTAAAATTAGAGAATGCGGAAAACGAAATCCTAGGCGAAAATTCAGTAAAAATAAAGAAAATAATATTCTGATGTCAAAGTTTATTGTGAATATCAGTTTGATTTAATTGAGAAAACCGAACATTGAATCAGGAGCCTTATACTTGAGTGTAGATCTAAGTAAAATTAAAGGTAAATCAATGATGTTTGGACCGTACATGAATACGGACATAATCATTCCAAGTCAATATTTGGAATTTAAGGATCCAAGGGATTATTGCAAATATCTTATGTACCTCGTTCGACCAACCACCTGGCAGGAAATTCAAGATCAAGGTGATACAATTTTTGTCGGAGGCCTCGATTTTGGCTCTGGTTCATCAAGGGAGCAAGCTGCGGATGCGATTAGAGTTGCAGGTGTCAAATGTGTGGTTGCAGAAAGCTTCGCTTCAATATTTTATCGAAATTGCATAAATGTTGGGCTTCCGCTATTAGAAGTACCAGCTGTCACCAATCATGTGAGTGAAGGCGATACAATCAAAGTCAATCTTGAAAATGCAAAATTCAAAAACATTACAACAGGGAAATTATTAGAAGGGAACAGAATTGAGACATTTCTGCTAAACAAACTGAGAAAAGGTGGTCTAATCCCTGAACTTCAGTCGTTTGTTAAAGAGAATAACCTCTAACTGTTAGCTCATAAGGTTTGTATAATTTATAAATAAGTTACTTTATTAATTTCAACGTTGTGTTTAGATATATGAGTAAGATAATCCTAGTCCAAAGTAGTTTGAACCCTAACTCACGAACTGCTATAGTTGTTCAAAAAGCAGGTGATTTGCTAAACGAAATGAATTATGACACCGAAATTATAGATTTACGGGACTATGAGATCCCATTTTGTGACGGACGTCCCCTTTCAGAATATGGTGGGGACTCACTTGAAATTCATCAAAAATTGAAAACCGGGGATGCGTTTATCATTGGGTTTCCGGTGTATATGTATAGCTTTTCTGGGGTGTTGAAAAACTTTCTAGACATACTTTCGGGTCCTTTTGTTGAAAAATATTGTGGAATAATTGCGAATGCTGGTGGCCTCGCGAGTTATTTATCCTCCGCCGAGTTGATTAAACTCCTCTCCTTTGATCTGGACATGACATCTATACAACCAACAGTGTATTCACACAAAAAACACTTTCAGGATGGACAACTCACCGATGGCTATATTATTGAGAAATTGAAATTGATGTTGAAAAAATTAGTTAAAGCAGCCAATCTCGAACCATCGATCAAAGAATCACACGATAAAATAGCAGTGAAAGTATCCTAGGTATCCAGAATCAACGTTGTAACCGAATTAAATGTGCAATGCTCCATTAAGTTTGAAGATGTTTGAGCGATCAAACCCGTACTCTTGAGACGAGATCCTAGAATTAAGACAGGCGTGTTAGCTACCAAACAAAGGTCAACAAGATATTGACTTCCAACTTTATTTACAAATCCCACTCCTTCAATAAAACTGTCACAACCCAGTACCAAGATCTCAATTCTCTTTTTTTCTATTAACTCATATCCAACTTTGTCTGAAATCAAATGAGTAATATGTTTAAGATGGATTTGCATATTCTTTCCCTCTCCACCAGGTAAAGATTCCATCACCCATATTTCAATGTCCTGCAATTGATTGAGACAAAATGCTACGGTTGAGCTGTTAGAAAAGGTGAGGATACGATTGTGCTGGCCTATTTTATTTGACAAATTTCGCGAAATGACTTTATTTTGGCTATCAAGAGCTTCGATTAATTTTTGTGATTTATTGAAATCGTTACCCACATTGTCTAAACCATTCTTGAGGATGGCCATATCTGGAAATGAATTTAGCAGCCGCTTATTCATGAGCTGCATTTCAACTTTATCCGGTTTAATTCTCAATACCATTTCCAAATATTGTTTGAGAATCGTTAATGAACCATCCTCCTTGTTTTCAAGTAACTCGATGAATTCTTGATCCTCCGTCAACTCCTTACTCACTCAATCTTCGATTTGGATTAGTATTTTTCCAATGTGATTAGGGTCCTCTTGGCGCTCATGAGCCTCTTTTATTTCATTAAACTGAAAAGTAGAATCAATAACGGGGTGAATTTTGCCGGAGAAGATTAAGGCCATCGCTTCCCTAAATTCGTTGTCTGAAGCCATAGTTGATCCAATGATAGACAATTGCTTCCAAAAGACGAGATGTATATTCGTCTTGCCAAGTCCGCCTGAAGTTGCACCACAAGTCACTAATCTTCCGCCTTTCCTTAATGATCTAAGGGAAGCTTCCCAGACTATTTCACCAGTTGAATCTAACACCACGTCAACTCCTTCATTTTTGGAGTAATTCCATACCTCTCTACCCCAGTTAGGCAATTCTTTGTAATTTATGACAAGTTCCGCTCCCAGTTCCTTAACCTTCAATTCTTTTTCTTTAGAGGACGTAATTGCAATGACTCTGCCGCCCAATACGTATGTCATTTGCACTGCCATCGTGCCAATTCCACCTCCCGCACCCACCACCAGAACGAGCATTCCCGGTTTGAAGTTTGCTCTTTTTAGCATTCGGTAGACTGTTAGTGCTGTCAATGAAGTTGCAGCAACATCAATTAACTTCACACTATCAGGAATTTTCAGTAGATTGGTCCACGGGACTTTAGCATACTCTGCAGCTCCTCCCCAAATATGTTCCCCTATCATTTTGAATTTTGCACACAATGTATGGTCTCCGCTTCTGCATTGGAGGCATCGTCTGCATGCTATCCCTGCGTTTATAACAACTCGTTCTCCAAGGTTAAAGTCTACTACTTCGTCCCCTACCTTTTCAATTATTCCAACGAATTCCGATGAGCCAATATGTGGAAATGACAAATTCAGAGTAGGCATTCCTTGCCGCGTCCAAATATCCAGTCGATTCAGTGCAAAAACCTTAACTTTAATTAAAACTTCGTTAGGTCTAATTCGAGGTAAGTCTAACTCTACAATTTTTACCTCATTGGGGCCACCGTGTTTCTCAATCACCGCTGCTCGCATTTTTCCTGCGTTGATAACCTAGTTTAATTGCACTCTCTCTGTTGATTAGACTAACTCCTTAGAATATTAAAATCTAACTCGTTTTGAAAGGATATCCATTTTGTTGGGATTTTCCTCAAACTAGAAAACAGCATTATTGTTAAATAAACCATGAGTTAACGGTTAATGCACCAATTTACATTGACACAATGGCTCTAACCCTAAAGCCTCTATCCAGTCAGAAATCGGATATCACCAAGATAACCAATATCGTTCCAGAATGCGATTCCATTAGCT
>JACZSS010000135.1 GCA_022574115.1 Candidatus Heimdallarchaeota archaeon
GCATCCTGTAAGCTCATCACGCGATTATATGATAGTCGTGACTTATATTGTTCCTTAATTGATCTGGTTCCTTTGTGAAATCCTTCTTCAAGACCTAAAAACCAATACGGGGCATCTATTCTACCATATCCAATAAAATCGAGGACTTGGCTCTCAATCGGGATTGATTGCACATAAAATAAAATCCAAAATTTGTTAAAATCTTTTTGAGATTGGGTCATACGAATGATGATTTAGAGATTCATAACAGTTTGAAAATTATTTTTTGACTTGTCATGACAAATCGGTACTAGCATTTAGTTTAGTACAAGTTACACGATACTTTATGATTAGCTGTTTATCTCCAGAAATTTCTGGATTTCAGCCATTTTAACACTATTTTCCTCTGCTCCTTTTTCAATTGCTTTTAACAATCGTTTGCCACTGGTTCTAAACCATGTTTTGATCTGATAATCCCTGGAATATAAGCATAGAAGATGAATATCGTCCTTTGCATAAATCCTGTAATCTTTTAACGTCATCGACTTGAGATCCTCTTGTAGGGAATGCACATATACACGTTTTACCTTCCGACCATATTTTACATCGAAAATCAAATTTGGGAGGTTGCTCACTTTGTGGATCTTGGATATTCTCCGATCCATTCTCAGAATTTGAACGGCATTGAATTCTATCTGCTCTTGCAATTTGTGTAGTTCAGTCGATGTCGCCAATGAATCATCAGTTTCCGGATAGATCGTTTGTCTATCCTCTTGTTCTGATGGTTCAACTTCACTCCTATTAGATGGTTGATCAATTGATTCATTGTTAATCCCAAATTCACGAATTAGATTCGGAATTCCACCAACTTGACGGTCGACAAATTTCTTATATTTCGAATGATGATTGTCTGTTAAAAGTTCGATAAACCATTCTTGTAGAGCGACCAGTACAAATTCCAGAAGATTCTTGGCAATAATTCCATTTCTATTTTCATTTAACCAATCGTTAACCGAAGCCTGGAGGTGTTCAACTACCGAAAAATCCTGTAAATTAATCAAAAGATCCAGTAAATCCACTTTGAGCCAGTTGAGAAACTTCTTAGCTTCTTCACAAAAATATTCGTACAATCTAGTTTCCAATGATTGCAACCCATCAATTTTTGATAATACCAAAGACTGGAAATGCAACCTCTGATCAAATTTAAATTCAGGTAATGGGATGGCTATTGGTAAATGTTGTTTTTTCACCCGATTAAGATATCCTTGAGGATCCATCTGCGGAGAGTCGAATCGATTGATTTTGACATGAACGGGTTTGTACATTGTAAAAGAGCTTGATATAACACCGGTAAAATCAGGTAGACGATTAAGTATTACTCGTTCCTCCTGATCTAGTCCCAGTGCTCGACTCAGGGCATATGACTCACTACGATATTGGGCAATGAATCCAGTATCGAGCAGAGTAGAGCTCATGAGGTCTGCAGATACACCTGCAGCGATTACGCTGATCCCTTTGTATCGAAGTGTGGTCACTGCTTCCTCCAATCGAGTTAGCTGCGTTGTAGTATTGAGCGGCATCAGAAGTTGCGCTTCATCAAGAAAGATGATTAATTTGGGAACTGACCGTTCTGCATAGCCTCCTTCATTCCTTAAAGTAGCAATTACACGAGTAAGTATTAGATTAACGAAAAATGTGACAAGACTAATATCAGCTGCTTCCTTGAGCTTGGACAAATCAAAAAATAATGATTTTGTGGAAAAATCCTGTTCAGTAAGTGTGTTATTTTCGTTCCAGAATATATCTCCTAGGGAGGATTGTAACCAACTGAGTTTGGTGATCAAAGCGTGAGATGTGGCATCCTGATAATTATCAATAATAGATTTTTCCGCTTTGCTAATAGTTAAAATATTTCTGAAAAATGTAGAAACAGTACCATTTGTATCCACGGTTTGTTTAATGGATTTATTGAGGAGATGTTTTTGCGGTGGAGTGAGGCTTTGTTTGTCAGGAATGGTACTCATAATAGTTTCTGTTAAAATCTCTCCATATTCTTTGATCGTGTATCCAGGAGGACATGAAAATGGATTAAGTGAAAAATTCTGTTTTGGTCTAAGAATTAATCCCTTACTTCCAATTTGATCAAATTTTGGAGCATCACCTTTGATATCAAAATCAATTACACGTATTCCCTGTTCAAGTAAATGCCGAAGTATATGTAATCGTAATGTCGTTTTCCCACTCCCTATTCTTCCACAAATTATTCCTCCTCGTTTAAAATCATTTGAACTAATTCCAAAAGCAGACGCTTCATTACCGGCAAGTAAGACTGAGCCAATCACGTGTTCGGGAATTTGGTAAGATGAGGGAGAATATCTAAGATTAATAGACATCCTTGCCAAATTCGGGATCACAGGTGGATTGATTACATAAGGAACCTTACGACGACCGAGTTCATAGTTGATTGATCTTGAGAAGAATCTTTTGTGAATACAACCATTTGAAGCCATAATTGATTTGATTGCATGCTTCAGATGGCGGTCAGAGAACTCAACAATTATTTTAACTAAGAATTGTTCGCGAAATTTGGGGTAATGTGGAATAAAATTTCGGGTTGTGATATTGTCATAGTTTTCGTCGTAGACAAGTTCCTTTTGAGTCTTTGAGCTCGTTTGGGAGTTCTTGATAAGCACAAACCTACTTTTTACCGTTACCACCACATTTTGGAGCGTGGAAAGAGATGTGATTAGCTGAGATGCATCAACTATTTCGTCACTAACACCATAAGTTAGCGATAAGAAATTATTTGCACCAGTGCATTTTACAGGAAAGCTTTTACATTGTGCTTTGTGTGTAATTCCTTTCAATTCCTGCTGTAATTTTTTTGGAAAATGAGGAATAATCAAACGTTGTTTTGTAAGCAGAATATCCAAAAATTGATGTTTAGAATGATTAATCACCCGATATTCAAGATTGGTTGATGGATTTGTAAATAGATATTGATGAAAATTGAACGAAGATGATTCATCTGGCATGGAGGTAATACGTTGTGCAACAGTTACGGTCCAGCGAAGAAACAGTGCTCGGAATTTGATAATTACTTTACCCCGGTAAACAACCAGATCTCGTCTCGAAAGATAAATAAGCACCAGTAAATAGATGAATTGACGGGATAGTATCAGATCAAAAAGATCCAACGACAGTTCATATACCCTATCGAGAACGTTTCTGGTAAAAGAAACGAAATTCAGAATACGATCTTTGAGGGTAAAATAAGTGACTAAACTAATTAATGCAATTAATCTTATCTTCCATAGAGATTTTTTTTTTATATCCGATTGTTTGATCCCTTTTAAAATCTGTAATTAAGTATTTAAATTCGGAAAGAAGTCAGTTTCTCTCAACTTTCTAAATCGATCAAACAAACCCAAAAAATAAATTAAACCCAAATCCTCAAACTAGCAAATTTTTCAAGAGGAATTTTTGGGGCTTCAAACAATCTTAAAATTGCTTTTGATGATCTTGGGCACTTTGAAGAGGCAGCAAAATGCTTAGAGATAATGCATGATTATATAGAAAAGAGTCCAGATGATTACATATCTTATTCTTATTACTATTTTCAAAAAACTGTTACTAAGTTATTTAATGACGATATTCAAAATTTAGGTGATCTGTTCAATGAATATGAGAATATAGTTCAACATCTAGGCAATTACGAAAGAAGTGCATATTTAATTTTGAGGTGTTTTTTGCATTACGAATTGAAACAAGTAGAACAAATGGACAAATTGGTTATGCAAATTCGTGAAATATCTGATGATGAGGTTAATAATGCAACTTATAATCAATTTGCTGATTTGTGTGAAGCAATGCAATTGTTGCTGAGTTCAAGATCAAAACACCAAGGTAGAGCTCAAGAATTATTAGAAGGAATTGTTTACAATGATTCAATCAATGCTACAACTACAAATTTTGCATTAAATTTTCTATTAATCTCACTAATTAAAGAAATGGCTAATTCAGGTGATTTGAAAATACTTGAAGAAATTCGTTTTGTGATTGAAAAATACTCGACTTTTGCAAATAAGAGTAACTCCAAGTTTGCCAAAATAATAGTGGAGATTATAACTGCAAAGGTCTCAATTTTCGAGGGAGATTTTGAATCTTATATTGATCATATTAATATCGCAGACGCAATAGCTTTGGAAACAACTTCGAAATTATTTGAAAAAATGGTTAAAGAGGCAAAATTATCGATTGAAGAAGATGTGGAAAAGCTTAAGGATATGATAAGAGATGGAGCATCATTAAAAGAACGACTTCAAATAATGAATTATAATCAATATATTGAAAGCATTGTGAAATACTCAATATCTGGAGTTTAACTACCGATTTATACCCTATCACTGACATCGTGGACATATGAATCATTTTCGATGGCTTCATCCATCGATTCTACTTCAAATCCTAATATGTGTAATAAAAATCTAACGAGATTGAAATATCATTTACAAATGATTCAAAACGCATTGACATCAGAAGATTTGATGCTAAGTAATGAAGTTACAGCATTATAATTATCTGTAGCATAAAAGGAGCAAAAATTCTACGTGCGTAATATGAATACATTACGCATTTCAAAGAATTTGCTAGTTTGAGCTGTTTCAGATAATGCAGAATATTAGATTTTAAATTGATTAGTTTAGATAATTGTTATTTAATCAAGTGAGCTGTTATGCTTAAGACAAACTAGATCGAATATCCAACCTCGATCAATCATCCAATCATACCTATAGTTCGTCTCTGATAGAAAAATTGGGTATGGGAGCAATTCGTACAGATAAGCAGGAGAAGTAATGAAATTACGATTAGTAGAAATTAAAATGGAAGAATCATTAATAATGGGAAATTCTTATAATTGTGTAAATTTGTAAATCATTATGGAAACTGATGTAGAATCTCATAGAACAATAATCGAAGGTGGGTCATTGTTCGATTCTCCCAAAGGACAAATAATTGAAGGAATTTCCCTTTTAATTAAAGAAAAGAAAATACAATGGATGGGAAATCAAGACGAGCTGGACTCAGAAGCTGGGGATCTAATTATTGATGCAACTGATAAATTTATATTTCCTGGATTTATTAATGCCCATACTCACTTATCGTTCAATTTTGGAGACAAACCAGATCAATATAAGATGAATAATCGAAGTGTTCAAATTGCTTATGATGCTCTCGTAAATGCTCAAACCTATCTGAGATATGGTTTTACAACAGTTAGAGATTGTGGTGGAGATGGAAATTGGGAATCGTCACTACGAAGATCAATTGCTTCAGGAAAAGTCGTTGGACCTAGATTACTGGCCTCAACTAAAGCGATGACTCAATATGGTGCTTTCGAATATACAGGTCCAGATCCATATAGACTGTCTGACATCAAAAATCAAGAAGTAATCAGTGGTATTGATGGTGTGACTCATGCGGTAAGAGAAAGAAAGGCACTCGGTGCAGATTTTATTAAGATACTTCTAACTGGAGCAGTATCCTTTGGTCAAGGATCAGATTTGGATTTATCTTATTGGAGTGATGATGAATTAGAAGCAATTATAGCAGAGGCTAGTAGGTTGGGTACCTATGTCTCGGCACATGCACATGGTGATACTGGCGTACAACGGGGAATTGATGCTGGAGTACGATCAATTGAACATGGTATGTTAATGGAGGAAAGTACTGCAAAAAAAATGGCAGCCAAGGGAACCTTCTTAGTGTTAACTGAAACAGTTTTGAAAGCATTTTCAAAAAAAGAGGAACTTGCCAAAATGCCTGATTGGATGAGAGAAAGAACAATTTATGCAAAGAGTAAAATGACAATTGCCCATAAAGCAGCATATGAAGCGGGTGTAAAAATAGCATATGGTACAGATTATTTACATACAGAAACCGCAAAAGAATTTGAACATATGACAAAGGTGGTTGGTATGACAACAGCGGATGCGATTAAAACAGCAACACTTAACTCTGCAGAATTGTTGAGATTAGATGATCAAATTGGTTCTTTAGAAAAAGGGAAACTTGCAGATTTAGTGATTCTAAGTCAAGATCCTCTAGGCGATGTAAAGATCTTACAGGATCCCGCTAATTTCCATTATGTCATAAAAGAAGGAAATATCGTCTCTAGGGCTGGGATAATTCAAATCTAAAATTCGTTATGTCAAGATTGTATCAATCAATTAAATGATCACCTAATCCATTGTCAATTACGGTAATTTTTTGCAGGAAAAGTATATTAAACTGTCTGAATTTTGGGTCTTATGGATAACAGTAAAATTCTGAAAGAGTTGGGTAAATTTTTCAATTAAAATTTCAAAAAATCAAATTAAACATAATTCGGTAAGTACAAAAATTCTTGCACTTGTCTGTTGTTATTATGTTGAAGAAAGTAAAGGTAACAGAAGCAATGTTTACCAAAAATCCCTTCAAGAAACCCTAGTTTCACATAACAAAGAACAGCTTTTAGAATTCTTTAATCTAAAAAATCTAGAAGGATCGTTACCAAGAATGAAAGAAATCATAGACAGTTTAGTTGATGAATTACTTTTTGGCTTAACTTACGAATTGGTTGAAATTATCTGAAGCAACCACCAGCTGGTGGTCCTCCATCAAGTCCGCAACTTGTTGTTTGTAAACAATCAGGATGGCACCTTTACGGAAAGAGCTGCTGAATACGGCATTAATGACAATTCCTACACGACTCAGGCTAGTTTTTTTGACTACGATCTGGACGGTCGACTCGATCTCTTTCAAACGAACGGGCACCTTGAAGAGGAGATCAACCTCGTTCAACCGAGCCAGCATTACCAGCAGCCTGCGCAATTGATGTGGAATCGTGGTTCCGACGCCGGCGGCCATTTTTTGGCAGTGGGGTCGGAAACAACCGGCGACTTGGGCGTGCCCATGGTAGGTCGAGGGACGGCCTATGCCGACATCGACGGCGACGGCGATCTAGATCTCATCGTGACACAGCCGGGGCGCCGCGCGATGCTCCTGCGAAACGATCAGACACCTCAGAACAACGTACTCCGTGTCAAGCTGGTCGCAT
>JACZSS010000136.1 GCA_022574115.1 Candidatus Heimdallarchaeota archaeon
TCAAATTCAAGAACAAGGTCACCTGTTATTCTAGGATCGTTGAATTCTTTCGTGAGAATTTATCCACATAAACTTTATTCACAGTTGAGCATTCAATAAATTCAGTCTGAAGGATTTATTTCGCTGTGACTTTAGTTTTAGTGGCATATTGTATTGGAAAATCTGTGCCCCCGGAGGCTTTAACAATAGCTTTCCAACCTGCTTCTTGTTATTCTTTGTTAAGGAAATGTTCCTTGTCTTGGATTTCCATTGGTCCTGTAAACTTTCCAGGTTTTGATGCATAGAAATGCCCAGTGTTATCATCTTCAAAATGTCCAGCTTCGTAATACCTGTTAGCTCCTTCTTCAACTTTCCAGGCCATACCCATGTATTTTCCTATGTATTTCATCATCGGGACCAAGAACCTTCTCATCATAAATGGTGCATTTTTCACATAATTCGTAGCCGGGACACTTCCTGGGGAAATTGCATTGACAACCATACCTTCGGGTAATTTTCTTGACATCACAGCGGCCCACCAGTTGGAGAAGGTCTTTGTGGTCACATAAATGTCCATCGTCTTTCCTTCATAAGGTGCTTGATATCTCATTATTGCATCCATTGTTTTATCCAAACTGCCATCAAAATGTTCGTTGGCAATCGTATCAAAATCTGCAACTTTCATTCCGAAGGCACCTCCGAGAGAACCTTCAGAACTTGCAATTACAATCCTTGCTGTTGACGTAAGTAAATCTGCGGCAAGTAATCTCATGGTTAAAATGTGGTGTCCAACGATATGGGAGGCAAAAGTCATTTCGATACCTTCATCATTAAGCGTATTGGGTTTCTTTGGCGTCATTCCAGCATTCAAAATCAGCAGGTCAATTTTGCTCCCGATTTCTTCCAGTTGGTCAGCAGCTTCATGGACTTTGGCAGAATCTGAAGTGTCCATTACCAATATTTCGAAGACATCTTTGTCCACTCGTTTTAATAATCGAGTTGTAGCAACTTTTCCTTTCTCAACAGAACGCACTGCAAGAATTACTTTCCCAAATCCCTCATTCGCAAGTCTAGCCGCAGTTTCAAATCCAATCCCTGAATTTGCACCAGTCACTAGGGCGACTTTATTTTTGTTTATTTCTTCATTAGATGTGATAAGTTTATACGAGCTTGTCATTATGAGACTCCTGAATTTTTGGAACAGTCATTCCAATAATCTTAAACAATCATCCATCCTTTGATTTATAAATATATAGGAATGGGTATTCCAATTGGAACATATATTCCAAAATAAACTTAACTTTGGATTCGGTTAAAAGATTCAACACCATTGATGATCTCTGGTCTTAGACTCATCTCAGAAATCTACTTATTTATCAACAGCACTTTATTCCAAGGTCGACAGGTTCGTTTGTCAATGGTGAGTTTTGAAACTGCAGTAAAATCTGATAAGGAGAATCTGAAGAAGACCCTTTTATTGTCCTTCATGGAGGCATCAAAGCAAGATTTTGGAGTAGATACTGTTCTACCTCCTGGGGTGAAAGATGGATCTCAGATCGAAAATGCCTTCCAGAAACAGACCATGTACTCTATCAAAGATGGCAGAGAATTAATTGGAGGCATTATTATTGAACTTAGGGAATCGAAGGAATATTATTTACAAACCCTCTGGATCATTCCAAAATATCAAAGTAAAAAAATTGGTCACAAAGCACTTGAGTTTATAGAGACAAATCATCCATACGCGGAGTCGTGGATATTAGAAACACCAAAACAATCAAAGAGAAATATTTATTTTTATGAGAAAAACGGTTATAAAAAATTTGATGAGAAAAGTTTCAACGACGGTAAAATTGTACTAGTGTTTTATCGTAAAAAGATGAAACGAGTAAGGACATCGATTGATCAAAACTGGCAAGTGACTAGGAGCCGAAAATAATTCCACCCGAGGATCAATTCTAAAAAATTGTTGGTCACGTTCATACTTCTTCAGATCAGTCGTTGTGTTAAGAAAAAATTTCCTGGCAAACTCCACCGAAAATTATAATCATCGTTCGATAAAATACTGTGATGGTTGAACTTTGTCAAGCAAAAGACAATTTTTTTTTTGGTTGGAGAGAATCGATCGCTGATCGAACTAAAATTCACCAGGTGATAAAAATTTCTATCGTCTAAATTTATGCGATATGATTTTCGCTGGACGGGTGAATTCGACCAGGTAGTTTTTTTGTAAAATGTGTAAACCTATTGATATTTGAAAAAAAAAATTGGGTGAAGGAGTCAAATCGATGGATTGTTTGTTTTTTATTGCAGATAAAATAGGTGTCCACAAAACCAAAAAAGTCTTGTGGAGAATTTTCAGCAATCATAGGTCGAAAAAATTCTACTAAGTAAAAATTGGCCTGATTTGACGAATGGAGAAAAATAAGAGTTTCGAATAGGAATTATCCCAATAAATCGATCAAAATTGAGTGAAGAAAATTTGACTAATTGATTATCATAAATCATAACTATACACTATACGCTTAAATAATCGATGAATTTACTTAAATTATAAGCATTTCAATGATGAATTAGCTGGTAGTGACACCTACAATCACCGTAACCCATTTAGTCTTGCCAATTGAGTTATCTTATCGAAATCAATGCTTTTTAGTTAGTAATACCACTATCAGTGGTAACGTATATAAAAGAGATATGATTTAGATCCAAGTTAGAAATTGCATTTTTTAGATGGATTTAAGTGATTTGTGAACTACTAGGGTGTATATCAGTTTCAGCTTGATTTATCTCAGAATATGTAGTATATTTATTTACATGATAAATAAAGAAATTAGTTAAGTAATAACTCTTATAATTATAGATAAAATCTATAAAATTCATGTATTGATAATGTCATAAGTGTCGTTTACAAATCTGTCAATTACAATTTAAAAGCATAGAAACAGATAATTATTTAATCATTAAAATAAGTTCATTATATCGAATTCATATAAACACCTTAAATATTTATCAATACTAACAGATATTACATAATTTACCATATACATTCGTAAATTAATACTGTTTGATGTATATACACAGGTCGATATCCGCAAAATATGAAATTCAATTAAAATTAAATGAATTATTGGTATAATAAAATACATGGTAATTAGTTAAATTATTAATTCATAAATCGAAGATATTAATGAATAATGTATTGCTAAAAGAAGAGTTCGGCTCTTCAAATTATGTTATATTACTAAATTAATGGATTAATCGCCAAGTTGATTTGAATAACGATAGAAAAGCATGGCGAAGTCCTAAAATATTCACTTGTGGGACTATTAATGAACCAAGAAGCTGAAGTTCCTGAATTTAGTAATTCAACTAAGTATCGAGTAATTTATTGTGCAAACTGGTTGTAGCAACGTTGAATAAGTTGAAATAACTAACCAAAGGAAGAATAATGAATGGGACCGATAAAATACTAATGAAATTGATAATTGTTTAAACGTTGTTTAGGGCTTTGTCGTCGTCCTTTTCTGTAACTGTGTTCATTCTGTCCAAATTATTGGACCTGGAAAACTGGGATTCATTCATCTTCATCCTCTTTTCTCATTTTACGTACAAAATCCAAATACCGACGAGCGCTCTCGTGCGTATCAGTGGATGCTCTGAAACGAGAGTTATATCGATACGTGGTGAAACCGTACACTGCAATACCTGTTATCAAAACTGATCCAATAACCAGTGGAATGACAATTTCACCTTGATCGTTTGATTCAGAAATTGGACCGATATTGATCTCAAATACATATTCGGTTTCAGTATCGAAGATAAGATCTGTGGTGTCAATCACAATTTCATAGATTCCGTCCGGTATCTGATTCTCATTTGATATGTTCCACAAGAGTTCGGATTCGATCCCTGATGCAACTAAGTTGAACCCTGATGTCGCCCCTTTTGCTCTATAATCGACCGAATACTGGAAGCTGGATCGATTACTAACTTCAAACAATTGAGGTGCTGGAAGTTGGAGCCAATCGATATGAATGGAATTTGTACTGGTAGCATTTCTTGTAATCTCCACCCCTGATTCAAAAGACGTGAGAATTGGATCTGGAAGAAACTCAAAATTAATTTCTCCAATCTGAGATTTATGGGCCGGAGCGAGCAGTGGAAAATAATCTGCTTGAGAAGTTTCGATTTCCGGTGTTGTGCTTAGTAAAAATGATTGCGAACTGAAACCATGATCATCGGGTGTTGTATTCGAGGTCAAATTTCCCCAATAGTTGTAGGCGAATAAGTTGTGAGCGAAGTGGTCGAATGCTGGAACTAAATCCACTGAGTAGAAATTATTCCACATAATAATATTATCTTTGGATGTCTCATCTGAGTTCTCAATTGATAGTGTGGAACTAATTATTATATGAGAAATAAAGGAATCTGAAATATTATTTAGTCCTATAATGTTATTATTCGACCCGAGGTTCAAGGTAATAGCAAAAAACATGATTTTTTCCTGGTTCTTAATTCCCTCGAAGGAATTTTGCATGACCACAACCCCATTCCCTGAAATTTGAATACCTTCAAAATTATAGTCAAGGCGATTTTGATAAATGAACAGGGGATTTTCTTTGATTTTATTGTCAATGTTGATATTAATAGCAGTACTCCCGGCCAGGGAATGGTCAGTAATATTGTTCTGAGTAATATGAAGTTCCTGTAACGGTATTTGTTGGATCACCTCGATCCCGATCCGCTCGTTTGCTTTGATCTCGTTTTGTATGATATTCGTAGAAATTATATTCTCGGTTCTAACCCCCGAAATTATCTGATTTTTTATTAAGTTTGATTGTATGGTAAAATTTGAAATAGAGGATAATTCAATTCCGATTTGGTTTTCGGAAATAGTGTTTTCGTGAATGATGGTGTCGTTTGATATATAACCATAGATCCCAATTTCATTTTCATTGATCTCATTTTGGCTTAGAATAATTGACCGTGAATCCTCCAACCAAATACCTACTTGTTTGTTGTTTGATATCATGTTAGATGTTATATTGATATTCCAAGATCCCGAAAGTGAATCTGAATTAGGTGCAATTCTTAACCCGGATCGTATATTGAACTTTAGTGTATTCTCCTCGATTTTCAAATTGTTGGATCCTGTGACAAAGAGACCGTCTTTTCGTGAATTTACCACATCATTTTCTGCTATACGACTATTACTGAGTCCGAGTATGTATATTCCATTCATTCCGGTTGTAACAACTTGATTCTTACAGATTGTAATATTAGTTCCAGCATCATCCACGGACCTAGATCCTCCAATTATTATGTTCCCTCCTCCGAACTTCATTGTTCCCGATCTTTGAGAAACAGTCTTTTCCAAATTGCTGATTTGATTATCATTCACGATGCCATGATTTGAGAGTAACACCTCAAGTCCAAAATTATCAACGACTCCCTGAATTGGAACACTTGATTCTAATTGGTGCAGGGTGCTATTTACGACCATAAAATAGTTTACAAGAATCATTCTAACCCCTCCTTTAATATACCATGTTAGTTCAGTGTTGAAAATATTGATATCATTTGATTCAAATATGTCAATTGAAATTTGATTAATCTCTGTAACCCGTGTATCTTGAATGAGTATATTGTTCGAACGTAAAATGTCGATTCCATTATCGACCGCACTGGAATACTGCTCATTTTCTAAAATTATATTTTCAGAATCTGTAATCTCTAGGCAGGTAAGGTCACAAACTATTGAGTTATTTCGCAACACGATACCATCGGATTGACCGGATATGGATATTGATAACTCGGTCATCACGTTATTTTCGAGCAAGACGTTAACTGAATCTCGAATCAAAATTCCGGTTAATTTGCCTTCCTCATTTTGAATGGTATTATTCAAGATTCTTACATTCTCTGAATTATCAATCCTGATCCCGAAGTTAGTTGTATTAACATTTGAGCGATGGACAATGAGGTTATTTGCTAGAACGAGACTGAGGTTAGTATTTCGAATGTAAATCGCGGGATCATCAATTGACTTCGTAATATTCAGATTCTCTAGAATGTACGGATCCTCTGATGAACCAACTCCGGTGAGATTGAGATTCACAAGCTCATCATTTCCATTAATCTCGATTATCATGCTCTCAACCAATGCTTCTTGATGTAATTGTATTAACCCGTGAGGTTCATGAAGAAGTTGTTTTCTTTTATTCTTCAGATATTTTTCTGCATCAAACGATTTGTAATCAAAAAATAGGGATTCATTGAGGGGTTGGAACTGATCGTAAAGCTTATCGTTAATTTGTGGGATCATACTTGTGGAGGGAATCGATCTATCATAGGTTGCCCTATCCCTGTCCTGATAACTAAAATTAGCAGGAGTAGCAATTGATTGTTGGGGGGTGGCCGGCATACTGATACTAGAGACAAAGAATAAATTAGCAATGAGGAATAAGCTCATTAAAGAGGTCAATATTCGAAATTTCGTCCCAATGATACTATTGTCGCCTTCTGTAGATTCATTATGAAAGATCTTGATATTGAGAGTTTTTGAGGATTTCTCTGCATCGGAATAAATTTGACACCCACATCTATCTCAAGTCCTCATAATTGTTTAGAAGAACAGTAATGAGTTATCGATCTGTTGTTAACCCGTGTTTCAACAAAGTTTTTGACCCTCAAATGACAAACTTCCGAGATTGAGTCTGACAGTTTTGGGACAGATTCAAAAACGGTGAGGGATTCGGGAGGTAGATGAATAGTCAAACATCCTATCTCTCACAGATAGTGAGATCAGTGATCTTGAAGTACTTTCGCACATGAAAAGATATTATTTGCGATGTAAAATTATCCTTTTTAGCAACTTGGGAATTGAACCAAGAAATATTGCAGTTCTGTTGAACTGCCATATCCAAACGGTGTGGTGCAGGTTACGAGAGTGGGAGTTGTCTGGATTTGAAGGTCTGAAGGTAAAAATACGGGAAGAATCACCTGAAATTTTGGCATGGAAAAGCCAAGTTTTAGAGACAGTAGACACTCGCCCCCAAGAATTGGGGTACGGCTTCGCCACCTGGTCAATCA
>JACZSS010000137.1 GCA_022574115.1 Candidatus Heimdallarchaeota archaeon
CATTGCCTCCTCCATCAAGGGTGGAGCAATTTCTAATCGCTGATCTTTTGCCCACTCTAGTATTTCTTTAATCTGGTTACCACAACACCTACCTGTGGGATTGGTAATTGCACATTCTTTGCCAGTATTTGCTTGTGTAAAATTCTGAATATCAATAATAGAATCACAGCATTTCTCCACAAGAAGTTCATCCAGTATAGTTTTCTCCAAAACATTCTTACAATAACACACAGGTCTATTTTCTGTATTAATTTTCATTTTATGCATAACAACTGTACTTATATCATCACGACCAAAAAATAGCTTTTTTTCATTATGAAAGTATATAACAGGACAATCCCTTGTTGGGCAGAAGAAAAACCCATGTTCATTGATAAGAGTCCAATATTTAGGCTGAACATGACTTGCAAGAGTTTTACGAAGTAAACGTTGTCCTTTGCTGAATGAGAGTGGGCAGAAATTTTTTCCCTCTACTTTCTGATTATCAGGCGTATATTGTAATTGTTTATTACTTAAAGAAGTGACAGCTATTTCTTCTGCCATTAATTTATTATAAAGCTGGATAATATTAATTCATTCTTGTTTAATGGTAAAAAAGCCGGCTCCTTTCATCATTTTCATCAATATTCTGATCGATCTGTTCCGCACCACACATTTGACTCACTTCCTGATCCTCAAATCGCAAACTATGCCCACGCGTATTTCGGTCCTGGATAGAGTCGTTTTCTCCAACCGTTGTACCACTTCATCCAGCGTGTCACGTGCATTTTTAATGATCGATGGATCGATAGATCGTCGATCGATTTATCCACTGGCATACCTCCCCTTTCATAAATCAATCTTTAACCTTGTAACCAAGATCTGTTATAGCGGTAATAACCGTAGTTTCATTTTCTTCAATACGTCCAACAATATCAAATTCAGCTACACCACTCTTTGGATCAATCTCGATTTTCGAGATAAACTCAAACTTGGAAAGACTTGACTCAATAGCTTTGGAACAGTTCTGACAACACATACCGGATATATTCATCTTTATTTTATTACTCATTGCAATACCTCCTGTTCTATTTTATCTCACCCATTTTTGCTTTTCTTCTCGATTAATTGATCGATAGCGTTTATTCTATTTTGAAGTTCAAACAATTCAGCTTTTTCTTGGTCATTGTATTCGCTGGCGAACAACTTTTCCAGAGATATTCTCGTTTTAGTCGTTTTAATTGCAAGGACTTCATACCCGATATATTCATCGTTATCGGAGTCTTCATTGCAACATCTCCTGCTCTATTTTATGCCCTGCATTTTTGATTAATTTCTTCACTTTCTTAAAATTAACCTCCTTTTCGACAAAATCCAAGACCAAGGTTTTAGAATCCGCGTCGCCATCAACTGAAACTACTCCAGGAAGTTCCTCTAAACTTTCTTTTAAGCCATATATGCATCCTTGACAATGTATCGTTGGTATGCTATAGCCAATTTGATGTGTTTTCAATTCAGCAGATAAGAGTTCTTCAGATGATTGGATAGATGCTTCCTTTGTCCTGGAAGGAATGAGTTTCCCGGCATATGAATTTAACAGCACAGCAGTTACGCTCGCAGCCATAGCTATCATGGCAAATACTGGATGAACTAATCCTGTCATTGCTAAGGGTACTCCAACTCCATTGAAGGTAAAGGCAAGGAACACATTTTGTTTAGTTTTGCTAAAACTGGATTTTCCTATGTGGTAAGCATCGACGACACCCATCAGATTATTGTTGATCAGAACGACATCAGCCGATTCAATTGCAATATCGGTCCCTGAATTAAATGCTATCCCAACATCAGCCTGCATTAATGCAGGTGCATCGTTAATACCATCACCAACCATGGCAACTCTAGTCTTACCCTTTTGCAATTGACGAATTTTTTCTGCTTTTTCTTGAGGTAATACTTCGGCAACAATTTTAGAAATTCCTACTTGGGAAGCAATAAAATTAGCCGCACGTTGACTATCACCCGTTATCAAAATTGGTTCAAGTCCAATCGCTTTCATCTCGCTAATGGCATATTTTGCATCAGCCTTGATAGTATCTGCTATAGATATTAACCCTAATAATTTTTTATTTTCTGCTACACCAATTACGGTCCACCCTTTTCTTTCCATTTCAGCTATTTGATCATTCACTGCTAGTAAACTAATCATCTCTTCTTTCAGAAATCGAGGGCTTCCGATCACAATCTCGGCTTGATTTGCAAGTACTCTAATTCCCGACCCCGAAATGGCTTGAAAATCTTCTAAAACAACTTCATCAAAATCGTAATTTTGCAACTCAGCGTATTTTACGATAGCTAGAGCTAAAGGATGTTCTGAACTCTTTTCTGCCGCAGCTGCGATCGTCATTAACGTTGATTGGGTAGTTCCGTTTGTGGGTATTATTTTGACTACAGATGGCTTACCTTCTGTTATAGTGCCGGTTTTATCTAAAGCAACGATTGAGACATCTTTGAAAACTTGGAAAGCTTCTCCAGATCTCATCAAGATCCCTTTCTCAGCAGCTAGTCCTCCACCACGTATCATAGCTAAAGGTGTAGCCATTCCTAATGCACAAGGATAACCCAGTACTAAAACTGCAAGTGTCGCAAAAATTGCTCGGCTGAAGTTAGGTTCCCCAACAACAGCCCACGCGCCAACTGTCCATATGAAAAATGCAATTGCAGCAGCCCAAAGTACTGCGGGTACAAAATATTTGAGCACTCGGTCCACTGCTGCCAGAATTCCAGGTTTTAATGCACGTGCTTCTTGGATAGATTTTGCTACTTGTTGAAGAAAACTTTCTTCTCCTATTTTTGTTACTTGAATTAGCAAGGTTCCAAATTGATTGATTGAACCGCCTATCACTTCATCACCAACTTCCTTTACGACAGGTATGGATTCTCCAGTAACTAAACTCTGATCAACAGATGAATTACCTTTAATAATTTTTCCATCCACTGGTATGTTTTCTCCGGGTTTTACCCTGACGTGGTCTTTTATCTTAACTTCCTCAATGGGGATTTGTTTCTCTTTTCCATTTCTGACCACACGGGCCTCAGGTGGTTGTAAATCCATTAAATTCATTATTGCTCTCGAGCTTTTAGTTCTAACATGAAGTGAAACATATCCTGAAAGGATATGATAAGCAGTAATGAAAATTGCGGCACCCATGAAATCAGCCGTAGGCCAAGGCTGGACAAAAAATCCAATTAATCCTCCTATCAATCCTCCAAAAGCGCCAAATTCCATTAGTACATGTTGGTTTAAAATACGCCGTCGTAGAGATCCAACAGCCATTTTTAGGATGGGTCTTCCCACCACAAAGATCATACCTAGCGTCAAGTATAGCATAACCCACTTGAACCAAGCTTGGCTATTTCCCGTCCACATTAAGAGCATGAAAACAAATGCGATAGAAGTCACACCCGCAGCCTTGAATAATTCATTTTTGGCATGCCTTAATTCCTCTTGTTCCTCTTCAAATGTCCTAACCTTGTTGGGATCTCGAACAGTATATCCTAAACTTACCATTGTGTCATTTAGTTTGGCTACAGAAGTTTCATTGGGATTGTACTCAACCAAGGCTTCTTCATGAGAAAGGTTAACAGAAACATCTGATACCCCATCCATCCGTTTATAGGCTTTAGTAATGCTTTGTACACAAAACGAACATTGCATTCCACCAATTTTTATAATATGTTTTTCGTCCGGTTTTTGTGCCATCTCTATATACCCTGCAAATCGCCCTGCTTAGTCTGTAAACCATTGTTATACTATTCCAATATAAATAATAGTATTGAGATTAATATGAAATATATAAAAAATAAATAGAAATATAATCACCGTACTTAGTATAATCCAAAGCAATTAATATATTGATCCCTTTTCAATTTTGTATAGGATAGAACACGAGGTTATAATTTGCCAGATATCATTACTGTAAAGCCAACGACCGAATTTCGTCAGTTGATACCCTTCGATAAGTCTAAATTGAAAGTATTGAGTGATGCGACCCGATTAGCCATATTGCAATTGCTGACTGAAAAACCGTTATCGATAGGTGATCTTGAAGAGGAATTAAAAAATCAAGACATTATTAAATCCACCAATACCATCCGACATCATGTTGATGTATTAAAAAAATCTGGATTTGTAAATCTAATCGGATTAAAGGAGAGTCGAGGTGGTGTCCTGAAATATTATCAAAGTAACAGTCAAATCCTGAATCATGCCCTTTCTGAAGAAAAAATGAATGATGTTCAGGAGATAAGTACTAAATTAAAACCTGAATTTAATAAATTATTTAATCAAATATTGATTGATAAAACTGATGAAATCAATGAAATAGCAAAATCGTTGATGCCATGCGATAAATGTGATTCATCACACTTTCGAGACTACGTACTTACTCAAATCGTACTTGCTGGAATTGTGAATTTTATGGACCAGCAGAAATTAAAATTGTCGTAAGTCTTTCACCCCTAAAATTGGTGATGTTCAAATCAGTGAGATACGATTTTCAAAGCGCGGTTTTTGTAAAGTAATTGCCAACTATTTGCGATAATCAAGTGCTAATATTTAGCTGTACTGGTATTTTAGCAAGTCGACAGGAAAGCTTAAAACTAGCCCAAATTAGTGAATTTTAGGGCTTGATGGATTTGGATGATTTCCGTTTTGACAAGGATAAGTTCCAAAAAGGTCCAGATACAATGTTGGAGCTTTTGGAAAGCATCTATCTTCCATACCAGGAAATCAAGTGGGAAAACCAAGAATTACGATCTTTTCTTGAGAAATTAGAAGGATAATTGGCCAAATATACCTCTCCTCTCATACTATCCTCCAAACAGATCTGACTGTGTTCAAGTGAAAAAATTGAAAATCGGTTAAGCAGAACAGGTGAGTCATATTTGACCTGTTTGAAATTTTCCGAGATTCAAATTACCAATAACCATCCAGAATGATTACTTAAATCAGTAATCATGCATAGATCCTATGGGAAACCTTTGAGAAATAAAAAAAGCGATGAAATAATATGGGACTTTGTTGACGGTTTTAACTAGCCGGTTACAGAATTCACTAGTTGGATTGACATCAAGCAATTTGATCAACCATCATCTAATTTGTCGTTACCTACACACAAAATGACCCATGAAATCAGTCAAGTAACACTTCTTGACTCATCATTACCGTGGTGAAAGACACCCAAATTGTCAAGTAATGTAGTCTATTAAGCGGCTCACAACTTTTAGGTGTGCATAAAATTCCTTGAAGGCGTTACCGATCCTGAATCCTTCTCTCTTTATTGGATAGGATGACATAATATTGAAATAGCATAAGTTTATGGTTTTCACAGGTGAACTACTCGAAGGACTTTACACCCCAACTTCAAGGATCAATGGATGTTTTTAATAAACTGGTGAATAACCTCCACCCGGATCAGCTGGAGATACAAATTCATGAGACAGTTGAGAAGTGGACAACACTCGAGATTCTACGGCATATAGCTTTCTCCGAAAAGCCCATTGCCAGACTAATAAAAAGTGTAATCTCAGGAAAACCCGGTGTTTCGGAAGAATTTGATCTTAACCGATCAAATGAAATCGCTAGATCCAAACTACAAAATGTTCAGTTGGACGGTATAAAATCGAAAATGCTAGAAGCTAGACAAATGACCCTAGAACTATTGCCTTCAGTTCAATCGGAGGATTGGGAAAAAACAGGGCGTTATTTTAATCAGGATATAATGACAGTGAAACGGATGTTTGAACTTCTTATTTGGCATCAATCCCACCATACTCAACAAATACTTGACAAAATTGGCTGAAGTGTACAGAATCGTCCAGAACAATCATTGATCTCGCAAAAAATAAATTATTGCGGCTTTGATTCTAAGTTCACAGATGATGGTTAACTGCTATGTATATGCATTATCTACACGTATACTTATATGCTTACGTCCGAAAATTGAAATACAATGTTAGGAATCATTGCAGCCATAGCCGCAGTAATACTTTTATTGGGATGGGTAATTATTTATCTCACCATACCTACCTCAGTTGGACTTACTATTCTAGGCCTAGTAGTGGTATTCTTTGTATCCAGATCCGCATTAGCTGTTTATCAACAAGCGGATGAAGGTCAAAAAGTCGAGAAATGGCAACATGGTAAAACTCGATCGCGACGTACCATTTTTCGGAACCTCGGGAGCCGGTTTGGTCACCTCAGATATGAGATTGGATGGTGGTGTGATCATCATTGATGAAACAGGTAGGATTGTAAAAAATATCAAAGATCGAGAAGACTTGCCTCTTCATGCAAGAATTCAGCCTTACAGTGAGGCGTGGCTCGAGCAGAATATTGAGGCATGGGGTAAAGCATTGGTTAGTGATCATGAGGTATCGTGGGGAGCAGCCGTATTGCCTTGGCAAAGATCCCCAAGAAGATTGGGCATAGATGATGATGTCAGAGTTGTTGTCGATCCTGATACTGGAGGGTACGTACAGTACATCCTGCTAGACAGCAGAGGAAGTACCACTAATTTGTTAAGGGGAGCTATCAAAGCCAATGTTTCTGGATTATTTTACTACAATTGGGAGAAGTTCGGTTACATTGACACCAATTCGGCCAAGGATCATGTACAACAGGCAGTAATTGATGTGATTGGAACTTCCCAACATGGATATAAAACTCTACTCCCAATACTCTATCCTGTGAAGGAGAATGTAACTTCGCTTTCGGACTATGCGTATGTTGTTACTTTACAGCTTGGCGAGAGCCGATTTGGTGGTATAGCGATCACTGATCCTTCAGACAAGACAGGGACTCGAACCGTAATAGAGTTTGCTGCATCAGAAAGTACAGTGGATGTGCCCAAAACTTTGGATAAAGCAATAGAGCGGTATTTACAATTAGTCAGTGATGATTTTGGAGAAAACTTAGATGGCACAGAAATGTTTGGTACGTTACAACCATCAGAAAGATATTCGTACGTATCTCAGGGTGTTACCGTTATAGTTTACC
>JACZSS010000138.1 GCA_022574115.1 Candidatus Heimdallarchaeota archaeon
GATCTGATCTCCTAGGCGGATATTATTATTGTCACCTATGGGCACCTCCACCCCCAGATGATGAAATCACTTATTCATGCTACCGAACGAGATCTATCCCAGATCTACTTTCTAATCGATGAGGCGCTCATAACCTAAGATGGTATCCAGGAATGCACCGGTATATTCCATAGTAGTTTGGTTATAATCTTCGAATCTAAAGCGCCTAGTCTCATTGTTACCGAAATCTTCAGGATTTTCATTTAGGCTCTCAAATGCATTATAAAAAATAATTCCCGTTTTTATCTCACTATGAGTGATTGAATATCCAAAGGTCTGATCTGGGGTTATTCGATAGGTAATATTTGATTCAAAAATTTCTACCCCATTGACATTATGAATAAAATATGAATAATTATGATAGTACACCCTCCCCCCGAAAAATCGTTCATGTTGGGAATTATTGGGACTGTTGTACATGTCATAGTCAAAGAAAGTCAAAACTCCTAAGTCCGTGTTGACATAGCGTGGCATAAGTTGCTCAATAAAATGACTTGACACCCAAACAATTTCACCATTCTGTGAAACAGTTGCAAATTCAACAAAGTACGTCTCATCTTCCTGTCGAAAAATATCCTGAATGTGAACACCTTGTAATGAGTTGTTGACCATTAATCTGTAGTTTAGATTTTCCATAATAAAACTGTTCCCAGTTTTCTCCTGAGTTGTGTTATAAGTTTCCCCACCTATTTGATACTCTAGAATATCCCAAAAAAGCTGATCTCCGCTCTTAAAAGGAAAATCTTGGGCAAAATAAAGCCCATTAGACCCAAAATATCATGATTTGCCTCATTAATATTTCCCATAACTAATCAATCCAGGGTTGTCGTGAAAGATTTAAAGTCCATCTAGCATATATTGAGCGACTGAGAGAACAGATGCATACACTCGCTCCCCTGAAGAGCAAGGTGTTTTTTTCGCTTCGCCTATCATAACGCAAAACATTTTTATTTCCGTTTCTGTGAAGATGTTTAATGACTTCATCTAATGTTCTTGTAAGAAATGTTGTCTTACCCATCATTCTCGTGGTACTAGTTGTACTCTTAGGACCAATATTCATTGCAATCTTATCTATCTTTGTTTTGTTAATGATCCCCATGGTTATCGGTGCACTAATTTATTTCTTTGTGTTGGGTGGTCCTAAAGATAAGAATGATCCCGAAGATGTTGTTCAGAATGCTTTCAATCACCCTCAACTCGGGCCGTATATTCAGCAACAAAACTTACGACAGGATTTGTCTGAGGAAATCGCGTTTCATCTGGGAAACCAGATAAAGGTACGTCCAGATGAAGCGACTTTGAAAACATCTGTATTTAATCTTAGTCTGTCCGGTATAACAAGTGGAGGCTCTCCATTGCTTATTCAGTTTTTCCCGGGCATTTTCAGTATTTTTTCTGACTTGACAGAGTTGCGATTGGATCGTATCGGCATCAACAACGATCCAAATCACCAGCTTTTTTTGCAACCCTCCGTCTTTGATGGTTTGACTCAGCTTCGGGTGCTTGATATGTCCAACAATCAGATTTCAGATCTGCCAGAAGGCCTATTCAGTCACTTGCATAGTCTGGAGCGTGTACTTTTGGTTAATAATCCCATCGATCTCCAGCTTGCCGCGATTTCAACATTAAGGGAAAAAGGGATTATTATCGAGATTAAAGATGACGACCTATAGGTTTTTTGTTGCGTTGAATCAAATGATGACGCATTTATTTCAATCTTCAACTGGCGACGCTGAATTGGTCAGGATTTCCAAAAGCTTTAACAATTACACTCTGATACATCGAAGTTAGATGACCCAATTTAGCAGGTTCGATCAGCCTTTCAAATATATTCTGATTGGATGTGTTCTTTTGGGAGTACACTCAATTGGCTCAATTATGATATCAGGCCATCCCTCCAATTCTGAAGCAACTATTGATCCTTCCCAAACTTCGAATGAAGTGCTGGAATTCAATAACATCAACGAGGAAAATTATGATAATTTAAGCCTGAATGATACCACTATTCGGATTAGTAACAGTAGCAATCTCCGATTCACTGGTATTCAAATATTTAATCTTGCACGAGTCCCGGTGGTGGCAGTCGTAATCGTTGATAGCGAAAATATCACCTTCTCGCATTTATCCTTCTCATCCTCCAACACCAATCCCTCCTCAGAAGTGATAATGTTCCTTATCACAAATTCGATCCACATCCAGATTGAGAATACAAAAATTTCCGACATGCAAGTAGATGGAAAAGTGAAACTCTTTCAAATCTCGTCATCAGCTGATCTTCGAATTAGTAACATCACAGTTGACAATATTGGAATTTTCAATTCCTTTACCGCTCTGAAGGTCACTTCATCCTTCGGTGTTTCATTTGACAATTTGTCAATTGTTGATACCAATACGACAGACCTGATGTTATTTGATATAAATACAGCAGAAGATCTCATCATTGCCCACTCTGACGTTAAGATTTACGAGGATAAGTCTGATTCAGTTAAGATTTTGTCCGTATCTGGGACGTCAAATCTTCAATTTCTAACCAATAAAATCACGGTAAATGGATCAAACAGTCAACCGATTGGATTAGACATATTCAATTCAGACAATGTTTCGGTAATTGGAAATCAGCAATTTTTCCTATCCACTACTCCCCAAAGCGTGTTTCATTACCAAATTAGGAACAACCTCAATGGCCAATTTGTGAACAATGAGTTCAATCATTCACTTAGTTCGGGATTCAATAATACTTCAGTGGATAATTATAATGTCGAGTTTCGTGACAATCTGATTAATGGTGTACCGGACAGTTATCATTTTGATTTAACTTACACATTACGTGAAACTATCGCAGGGATAACTACTGGGGAAAGTATCAACGATCTTCATACCTATGCAATTGATTTATCGCGACTGGACGTGCTTCTTTTCGACATCCATATCACAGGTATCAACGGTTCGTTAGAGGTATCAAATATTCAATTCCTAAATGGTTTGACGACGACAACAACTACTTTCTTTACCACGTGGAATGATTCTTCCAACTTCTTAGTCCCCATCCTTTTTCAAAATTCAAAATCCCAGGAATACAATTATTCGATTTCGGTCTTGGATGATTTTGGCAATCAATTTAGCGTCCTTGTTTTTGTCAATGCTACCGTAGTAGTTGCCTCTCCCACAATTGAGACTACTACTGGAATTTTAGAAATCGGTGGTGAGGACAACAAATTTCGGCTGGAAGCCCAACAATCATTATTGAACTGGTTTGCGGTATTAATTACGTCTGTATTAAGCTTGATATTTTCATTACAAGCTGTTCAATCATTCCGAGGTCGTTATTCAGCTAAGGGGAAGATGTTAATCAAGCAGGTTAAGGCAGATTTGAATAAATTACGATCTAGGTTAATTGATCAGCTGCAAAATATGTTTTCTTCGTAGGCGGGCTCCGGTCATCAAGATCACCGTTCCGATAATAACATAGTTATCGTACCGTGCCTGCTTGGTGGTTATGCTTCCACCTTTGCTTTGGATTGTTTCTTGGGAACTTATACCGCTGGTAAGTGATGTGGTGTCCGTGTTCCTGACGCTGGAAGCTGATATTGTTGGTGTAATACTAGCCGTATTTTCAAGCACCTCAAATTCGTAGACCAAACTGGCATTGAAACCCTGAATATCGACAACCCTAATTGTTATTGTATGTAATCCAGGCTGTAGGTTTGACAATGGAACTTCCAATAGATACTCATCAGTTGTAATCGTAGGATTTACCGAGTATTGGTTGATAACAAAAAGATCATCCAAAATTAATGCTACTTCAAAACTGGATTTCTCAATGATTGTGGCCTTTATAGTGTATGGCAATTGAAACGCATCTTCGTTACTTGTGATAAGTATTTTCGGACTTACCACGTCAACATCAAAAGTAAACCTGCGAAAATCATCTCCTGAAGTCAATATGAAGGTTACGTGATCTGAACTGCCGACTAAAGTAAAGGCAAAATCGTACCAGTTTTGAGTTAAATTACGCAATTGAAGAATCTGTGTCGATAGTCCCTGTTCTTGAATTAAACCCTGTAATGGCAGACCCGTATTACTATAGATGACTCCTTTCACATCGTTGCCTGATTGGGTGACATTAAACAGGATAACTTCGGTCGTATCTTGAAGATATGAAATAATGTTGGTAAGCAGCACTTTTGAATTCAAGGTGTAACCCCTTGCTTCACCCGGGCAGTACTGATCCACCAGTATACAGCTATCAAACCACCAGTTGGATGAAGTTATCACTACTTTTCCTGCATTGGGTTCTTGGTAGGTTACAATACCTAACCGATCACTAAACTCCGGCTCCTGCAGGTGATCGATGTGTCTCAACCATGGGACACTCAGCGGATTTGCATCATCAACTATTTCCAAGTAATTTCCCCGGTACTCAATCACCTCGACGTACTGCTGCACATCAGTTTCATTAAGCGTAACAAATTCTGTCGTTGCACCGGAAAACCCACCGAAAGCCAAATTTTTCGCTGCTACATTGAATTTTGACAAAAATTGATTTAGGACATTTACATCGGTCCCTGCATTAGGGATGGCGTTTGGGTCCTGGTTTGGGGTAAAGGATCCGATAAAATCTATAAACAAATTTCCTCCATTCTCCACGTAGTTATGAAGCGTATTGATAGTCTGGTCATTATACTCCCGCTCGAAAGCTGGTGTGCCAACGTAGGTCAAAGTCAAAAGATCTGGTAACCACAAGACATCGTAATCATCTAGCAGAGTGGATGAAAAAAGCTTATGGGAGTAATGAAGCTCGTAGCCCTGATCACGAAATACTTGAGCTGCTCCCTGAGTTCTCAACCCAAATGGTCCTAATTCATCGTAGTGATGACGATCAGTGAGTCCAAAATACTGTAGGATGTAACCATTCAGATCCTTGGATATTTCTATTGCAATGGGGATAGATCTTATATTAGTAGTAGTCTCGCTGTAAATGGTTATAACACCAGAATACTCCCCAAATGGGGTATTTACCCCTGATGAGATGGCAAGTGGCAATACTTGCTCATGTGTATCAATCGGACCTGTTTGGACCACGAGCGATGAAATGTCTCCCGTCACATTATACCTAATTTCTGCGGGATCGATAGACGTGATTAGATAGAGATCTAGACTTTGATTGGATCCCCGTAAGTGGTCTCCCAAATTGCTGAATTCGGCTTGATTTGTGTTGATAACTAACGCATCGTGGGCACGATTTAGAAGCGAATCAATTGCAAGATCCATGTTTGGTATCCCATATCCAACATGATAATTGGGATGTGACATATTGATGGTTTGACTTAAATTGCTGGGTATACTAGCCGCTACCAACAATTCTGCTTTCAATTCGGAATTCGTGTAGTTCAAGGAATTTTTCTGTACCACTTCTTTCATCAACGCAATGGCACCTGCCACCAGTGGGCTCCCGAATGATGTCCCCGGTAATAATTTATACTCGCCGGATTCGCGATCTGCCACCACGACATCATAACTCATAGCAACCACATCTGGTTTTGATACACCTTGTCTCGTGGGACCGGAAGAAGTTGGTAAATAAAATTCCTGGGTGGCGAGTATTCCGCCGACACTGATTGCCGTATCGACGGATCCTGGACCGCCGATGATAAATGGTGACATCTCACTATCTCCGTCATTCCCTGCAGAACCGATCACCAAAATTCCGACTGCTTCCAATCGATCAACAATTGGTTCCCAGAGGAAAGGTGAACCGCCGAATGAGGTGTTGATAATGTCAACATCCTGCCCTATCAGATAGTTAAACGCTCCTAGGAAGTCTCCCGCAATAGAATTGAGCATCGTGGCGGGTGTTCCCATCGCTGCAGAGATGATGGTGGCTTGTGGAGCGGGACCAAGATATTGTGAAACATTTCCGTCCGTCTTGATTCCCGACATGGAAGACACAACCGCTGTTCCATGGGTCATTATTCCTACAGGATGTTCTTCATTAAACGACGCCTGGAAATACTCGAGATGCGAAAGTGCTGGATGGTTAAAGTCGACTCCATTATCAACCAGCCCAATCCGGATACCTTCCCCAAAGTATCCCAGTGAATGAACTGGAGCAATGTTTAACAAGCTTAGCTGTGATAGATCGGAGGAGCTATCTTGCTTCAATCTGATTGAGTGTTCGATCGGCCAGCTGGGCGTTGAACTCTGATGAGTTGAATGAAGTGGAATCGACTGGTTATACACTGCAGAACTTACTATTTTGATGCCCTCTAAATCAAATATTTCCGGCAGTGGTTTCATAAACCGTATCCGCGCCGCCATTAGATTATCGTATCGGGAAAGGAACTCTTGAGTCTGAATGAAGTCCAGGTACAGCTCGCTGTCTGAAAAGAAGATTGTCAGATCACTGGAAGATTGATCAATATTCGCGTTGGTACTTAGGTCGTCCACCGATCGCTTTGAATAATTGCCAGCTGTTTGAGTATCAGATTTATCCCTTAGCTCTTCAACTACCCATTGTCCAAAGACCGTTCCAATAATCAAACTACAGACGATTAGAAGTACAATGAGACCGGCTGCATTTCTTGAAGCGAACTGCCGAACTGATGTCCATCTCATTTGATCTGATCTCATCTGATTTGTCCTTTCTTAAAAAAGCTTTTTCTGTATGGGGAATCAAATGAAGTGCCAGCAAGATCTCGCATCTATTTATCGTCTAAACTGATGATCATTTCTGTAGAGACGTCTGCTGTAGTATACACGTTCAGTCAATTTCTATTAGACGTTGGCAATCTCGATCGATGATTGACTATGGCTTTGCAATTAGCAGTGGTAGTGCCAAGACAGGATGTTTTTCGACTGCTGTCTTCAAGAGTCCTCCAACAATAGTTGGCGTTGATCTATTCAAAATAGACTTTATCCTTTTCCCTAAGGAACGTGCTTTAGATATTGTCGCGTTTTTCATATTTCTAAACCGAGTACTGTTTTTTCGTCG
>JACZSS010000139.1 GCA_022574115.1 Candidatus Heimdallarchaeota archaeon
CGGATGAGGATTTCGGATTGAAAACATTTAATTCCAGAAGTGAAACACTTCAAGAGAAAAAGGCGTTTGCCCATTCTTTCAAAAATAAGAGATGTATCATACCGATGAGTGGATTTTATGAGTGGAAAAAAACTCAGCTCAGGAAAATTCCATACTATATCCATCTGAAGAATGATATTTTACCAGTTGCAGCAATATATGACCACTGGAAAAATAACAGCGATGAAATTATTAAATCATTCAGTATCGTGACGACAGACGCTAGTGATTTCATTGGACCAATTCATAATAGAATGCCCGTCATCCTAAGACCAGATCAAATTGATATCTGGAATTCAAAAGACACTTCAGTTGAAGATTTAGAAACTTGTTTCACACCTTATCACGATCCAAATCTTAAAGCATACCAAGTATCATCTCTTGTGAATCACTCTAAACACAACCAACCAGAAGTTATACGACCGCTTTACAAGAATGAGGAAGGCGAGCCAATTTATTATGATCCTGAAACCCAGGATATTGAACCTCAAAAATCTCTAGAAGATTTCTTTTAGTTTAATTTGGATCGATTTATGAAATAGAGTGTTTCTAGTTGTCTTAAGAAAACGAGAATTAAAGGTAATTATTTATAGAAAATCTAGAATAAGCGAAATGTAGTTTTCCTTTTTGACTACGGTGAAGATTCAATGAGAGAAATTTTTGAGCTATTAGGTCCATATGTCAAGAGGCATAAACTCATATTTCTCAGTCTAAATGTCACAACAATTTTTGCTGCAACAAGTCAGATTCTCATTCCTGTGACTGTTAATTACACCATTGACAGAATTGATCGGTTTCAAAACCGATCTGTAATCATCCAAGGCTTCTTCATTATTGTTCTGTTAACCTTTATGGATCTCATCTTTCAGATGGGTCAACGATTTTCGGCCAATAGATTAGCTCAAAATGTCATTTTTGATATCCGGCAAGATTTATTTCAAACTCTACAACATCAGGAATTGGAATACTACGCAAGTGAATCGGTTGGACAGATAATGTCCCGAACCATTGAAGAGGTTTTCAGCTTAAGAGATATCCTCACATGGGGGTACAGACTTACCGCACTAATTTTCTGGTTATTTGTCGGTTCATTTATCGTCATGGTACAAGTTTCTTTAGAAATGGCTCTGATTTTTCTTATCTTGCCGATATTTTTGGTTGTGATTACGAAGCGCTCATCAGCTAGAAATGTTAAATTATTCTACGATGCCCGTTTTAAATATGGTGCTATGAATGAAACGCTTGCAGAAAATCTGACCGGTATACAGACTGTAAAGTCATTTGGAAGGGAAGATGAGCAAACTGCAGCTTTCAATATTAAAAATCAAGAATTTTATGAGTCTAGTCTAAAAACCGTTGGTGTGAGAGCGAGTTTAACATCTGGAATGATATTTTTAATTTCATTTGGAATCATTGCTTTGGTGTTAATTGGAGGAGTATATGTTGAACAGGGCCGAATTTCACCAGGTAACTTTATTGCATTTATGCTGCTCGTTTTACAAATATCAATACCGGGTCGATTTGTAGGTTTTCTAGGGATTATCATCCAAAATACACAGTCTGCTGCCCTGCGACTGAGCGAAATATTTGAGGCACCTGTCGTTCTCGAGGAGAAACCTGATGCGGAATCGCTCGATGACGTCAAAGGAGATTTGGGTTTTGAGAACGTCTCTTTTGATTATCCAAAGAAACCTGGAGCACTGGAAAATATTAACCTGATAATCCCCGCAGGTCAAAAAGTCGCTCTTTTAGGACCCACCGGATCTGGTAAATCAAGTTTAATCAACCTCATTGCGAGGTTTTTTGATCCAACAACCGGTAAAGTAACAATCGATGGTAAAGATATTTCTCAATTTACGTTAAAGTCGTTGCGAAAGCACATAGGTATAGTTCATCAAGAATCGTTCCTATTTACCCTTCCAATTTTTGATAATATTGCTTTTGGCAAGGAAAATGTCACCATTGATGAAGTAGAAGCTGCAGCCAAGGCAGCTCAGATCCATGATTTTATCATGACGCTGGAAGACGGTTATGAGACAATCGTTGGTGAGAGAGGTGTAACTCTTTCTGGTGGCGAAAGACAAAGAGTTACCATTGCCAGAACATTGCTACACAATCCCAAAATTTTGATATTTGATGATAGTGTAAGTGCAGTTGATCCTGAAACAGAGGGACGGATTCAAAATGCACTCGCAACGGCATCGGAAACTAGAACTACAATTATTATCTCCCAACGACCGTCAAGTCTCAGGTATGTTGACAGGATTATTGTTCTTGATCTAGGTGTGATTACCCAAGATGGTACCCACGCAGAATTGAGGAATGTCGATGGAATTTATAAGAATTTCATGGACGCAATTGAAGGGCAAATCAAATTCCTTGATTGGGATTTTGATGAATCCCAAGTCAAAATAAAGGAGATGTCTGATTGAGCATAAAAGAGAGACGGAAAAAGGCGGCATCAATCCATACGGATTCTGAACGTGAAGAAAAAAGAGGGAGTTTCGGCTATTCGGATTCTTTTCTCTTCAAATTCATGTTCAGGTATATGACTCCGTACCGGGCAGAGCTTATCCTTGTGTCCTTCATTATGTTACTTTTTGCAATGACAACAGCAGTAGGCCCTATTGTGCTGATGGCAGCGATCAATCGGTTTACAGGTGACTCGACAGCAGGTTTGTTTGGTATCGATTTCATCGATAATCCAGTTGAGGATCTGATTGCGTTTATTCAAACCACGTTCTCCTTAAGCACCGTATGGGCAGAGGCTACTATCCTAAGCATAATTTATTTGGTTGTCCAGTTCCTCGTTTTCATCCTAAATAAGAAACAAATCAACATGATAGGCTCTGTTGGATTGCGTGCCGAACTTGCCATGAGATTAGATATGTTCAGACAGTTGCAAGAACTAGATTTATCATATCATGACAAAAATGAAGTAGGGCGCATAATGAGCCGTCTCACTAGCGATCTTACAGCTATTAGAGAGATGCTTGGTGGCCAAGTGATTTTAAATATTGCAAATCTAATTACGGTTGTAATTGTTATGGTGGTAATCTACTCTATTGATCCTGTTTTAAGTCTTGTTCCAACAATTTTCATTCCCATTGTCTTTGCAATCGGTGTTATCTCTAGGAGATACACTAGAGAAAGAAGGAAAGAAACCAGACGTACTAACTCAATTATGATGGCAAACATAGGTGAATCAATTGCAGGGATTAAAGTTACAAAAGGTCACAATCGAGAAGGTCAAAATATTGAATTTTTTCGAGGATTAAACGAAGCAAATCGTAAAGCTACAATCCATGCAGATGATATGAATGCCATATTCTTTCCAATTTTACTTGCTACAAGTTTCTTGGGAATTGCGTTTATTGTGTTGGTTGGAGGTATTCGTCTTTTGGATGGTTTACTTACAATCGGTGTCTTGGTTGCTTTCTTAAATTATAATATCATTCTATTCAGACCAGTTATTCTCTTAGGGCAGTTTTATCAGCAGTTGCAAGATGCATTGACTGGGGCTGAGCGAGTTTATGCTCTTCTTGATACCAAAACAAAAGTTCCGATGAACAGAGATTATCCTGATCTACCTCCGATTGAGGGTGAAGTGCTTTTCGAGAAAATAAAATTTGAGTATGTTCCGGGAACTCCAGTTTATCAGCAATTTTCACTCATGGTACCGGCCGGACATGTGGTGGCATTTGTCGGCAAAACTGGAGCTGGAAAAAGCACAATCATCAATATACTGAGTCGAATGTATGAATTCCAAGAGGGAGTTCTAAAAATCGATGGACGGGATATTACAAATTATTCCCTTCAATCCTATCGGAGACAAATTGCAGCTGTACCTCAAGATTTCTTTTTGCTTAGTGCTTCGATCCGAGAAAACCTAAGGTTAGGTGATCCTCAAGCTTCAGAAGAAGACATGTTCAAAGCATTGGAAGCGGTCGGTTTGGAAGAGTATGTGCGGTCAATGGAAAACGGTCTTGATACTCCATTACAAGAGCGCGGAGGACGATTATCTGTGGGCCAACGTCAACTGATTGTATTCGCAGCGGTTTTACTTGCAAATCCGAGGATTCTCATTCTGGATGAAGCAACTAGTTCAATTGATGTATTCTCCGAGTTGAAGATCCAAAAAGCAATTAAGCTGCTTCTTGCCGACAGAACTGCTTTTATTATCGCCCATCGATTGTCCACTATTCGTGCTGCGGATACCATTGTGGTTATAGATGAAGGAGATATTGTAGAACAAGGAACTCATGATGAGCTTATTCAACTCCAAGGGCATTATCATGAATTAGTCAAAAATCAAATCCAGTTAGCTGAAGTAACCTAGCTTTTGAGCTAGATATGAACTAATGAATTATGTTTAAATAGTTCGCAATACCAGTATTGATTACAGAACTCACCATTGAGCAGGGTGGGTAAGAAAAGTAAATTTTGTTCATTAACAAAAATGCAAACCTTTCAACCAAGAGGCTCTTTCAAAGAAGAGCCTTTTTTTCATTTCTGTTGATTTTGTATCCAAGCAGTCACCAAAATGGGTAATACAATGGTACTATCAGCGTAAACGGTTACTTTTGGAGCTTCCCATGTAAATTTCCCCCAAGAGACAGCCTCGTCCAAGGTTGCACCTGAAAGTCCACCTGTTTCTACTCTATCCATCGTAATTGCCACGCCATATTCGTACTCTTTGGTGCTCATCAAACTTGCTTGGAGCATATAGTTTTTGGGAACTCCGCCACCAACTAGCAGAGCACAGCTCTTCTCACTCTCGGCAAATACATCTTGGATATACGTCAAATCCTTCATTTCATCCATAATTATCTTATGAAATTGAGATTTCAGCCAAATTTGTAAACCTAAGATTGAGTCAGCAATCGCTGGTACGAATAGAGGAATTTTGTTCTCATAGGCAATTTTAACTATGCTGTGGGGATCTGTGATTTTTGATCCTAACCATCTGAGTAATTCATAACTTGAGGTAATTAAGGTATCATCTATCTTTTTCTCTTCAAAGAATTCCATTAGTAGTGTTTGCATATTATCTTCAAGAGTAGGAAAACCGTCCTGATGGACAAATGAATCGTATACTCTGTCAATCCCTTTCTCTCTAAGCTCTTGGTCATTCTTATGCGAAACATTGGTTAAATGAGATACGCCAAAGGTTTCAATCAGATCATGAGTGATATTGGCTCCAGTCGTAACTAGAACATCAATTAACCCGTTTTTCATTGCCTCTCCGATTACCAATCTCATACCACCTGGAACCATGGCACCTGCAAGCGAACAAAAAATCTTAGCTCCATCTTTTTTTGCGTCGGACAATATTTCAAAAGCTCTACCGATCTTTCCACCCCCAAAAACAGCAGTTTTTGAAAACTGATCGACTAGATCGATAATAGTAGAAACTTTGGATGGGTCGAAATGATGCAAATCGTGTGATTCTTTGTCATGTTGCATTGATAACACATCAAAAGAGAGTCGATTTTATAATTTAATGGAACTGTTTATTGACATTTTGCATTATTTACCTTAGGCATATTAACCAAATGTGTAAAACACGATTTCACAAATCATCATTTGAGCTTCTCTTATATCCAATAAATGGGATTGTCTCTTTCTAACTTCTTAAAAACAAAGGAGCGGTACCTAACATACTCAAAAATTTATTTGGGTGTTGCTTTTTTATGGTCGGAAACCAGCCTGAGGAACTGATTAGTAAAGATAATAAGGTTTTAATCGGGGAACCAGTACTTACCCGGTACGAACGGGCAAGAATAATTGGGGCTCGAGCACTTCAAGTCTCACAAGGGGCACCTGTGCTTATTGAAGTCGACTCTAGTGATCTTAGACCAATTGAAGTTGCCAAATTAGAGCTTCAAATTCGTGTATTGCCAGTAGGTTTGACACGACGTATTCTAAATCAAAAATATCAGAATATACCAATTCAATGGCTCGCTGATCGCGAATTTATTACCCAAATAGAGATTAAAGAAGAATAGTTACGCTTTCTTAAAAATAATTAATGATTGACCAGCGACATCCTCAAAGTCGATTGAAACAATATCGTCAATTTGGAGACCATCGCCAACAAATCTAGCAAGTATTGGCTTATTTAGCACGTCAACAATGACTGAAGCAAGTACATAATCTCCTGTAAACCCTTCTGGTGGCGCGGTTACATGGGTAAAAGTCTGAACTTTACCACTCAAAGGAAGTTCAATCCATCGCATTGACATTCCAAAGCAATGAGGGCATAGTGTGGGAGAAGGAGGAAAATGGATTGTGGCGCACTTTTCGCATTTAGTAGTTTTAAACTTCTTGGAGTTTAATCCCTCCCAAAAGGGCATCATCAATTCCGATTTTTCGACATTGTACGGTAGAGCACTCAAAACTGAATCGGGCATACTCTAATCTTATTCTCGAAATACTTAAACTCTCCAATGACAACCTAGCATTTATCACTCAGTGAATCGCAACAAAAGGTGAAGACAGACCAGTTGTTTTGTGTAGCATAGTTAGTGTATTAAAAATCAAAAATGATTTATCATTGAGACTTGTGGTAAAAAAAGGAGATCTTGTTGAATTTAAACCAGGGTTGTTTGGGATTGAGATTCCTGATAATTATGGCATATTTGTACGAAGTCTCAAGAAAAAAAGTAGTCGAGAGAGAATCGTTGAACTCATGACTACGAAGGGTAAGCAATCAACCAAACAAACTAATGTTATGACTAAGCAAAACCTGGGTGAATCTCTCCAACTACAAGATAACCAACTTCCTCAGGGGAAGGAAATGACGGTTTTACTAAAGGACATGATCAAACGCGTTCAAGATCGAAGTGACAAAATTTCTAAAATCGAAAAAGAAGCAGGTGAATTATCAGAAAGAGCTTTATGGGTTAAGGTTACCAAATCAAAATTTTATCCAAACACGGAAGAATTTACGGTAGAACGCTTAGGTTTCATCTGGTATGGTTT
>JACZSS010000140.1 GCA_022574115.1 Candidatus Heimdallarchaeota archaeon
ATTAGTTTACTCAATTATGGTGAAATTTGGAAAGCAGATTTAGTGATGTATGATACTGAACCTGGCAGTGGTTGGTCTCAAATCGCTGATGAAGCGATCCATGGACCTTTGTATGGGACAAAGCTGTCGATTATTTCAAGCTCACATCTGATTTGGAAAGATTGGAAAGAAAGATTTCCGACGACAAAAGTGATGGCGCTACCAGTTGATGCGAATGGAGATACGTTATATTCTTTTACACGGGATATATATTTGTCAAAACAACACGTACATGGCATTGTTGTCAATAAAAACTCGATTGCATTTCCACTACCAATTATTGAGACAGAAAAAGTTGTCAATCTTAATTTTCACGATGTTTCCTTAGTAATCGCATATGGGAGTGGTGACGTGCATGTCTATAGATCTGATATGGTATTTTCACCTTCTCAAAACGATAATTTCATGATCTCTGATTTGCAAATTGAAATTGATATCTTAACTGGAAAGAGTCTTGACAATAGTGTGGAGCTTGAGAGGATCAGTGGTAAAACCATGTTTCAGTTCGCTTGGGATAATTTTCATCCACAATCCGCGTATTATTTGGGAGCAGCAGAGGTTAGTTCTTCTTACTCAAATTCAGATGTTGTAAATTTTGTCGGAGTTTATGGGTTATTTACAATAATTTTATGGATGAAAACTAAACAAGCAAAGAAATCTCGAAATGATTTTGAAGCATAATTTGGTCAAAACAGTGCGACAGACCATAATTAAAATAACGTTAGGCATCGTGTTTTTGGGTCTATAACAGTTCAATAGAACTGCAATATCCTTGGTTTCGGCCTCCAAGTTTCTAACAAGGATAATTTTACATCGCAAATAATATCTTTTAAGTTGCGAAAGTTCTTCAAGATCCCTTATTTCACTGTCTGTGAGAGATACGAGGTTTGATTTCGGCATCTAGATATCGAATCCCTCACCTTTTGGAATCTATCCCAAAGTCCTCAGTTTCGATCTTCGGAGTTTGTTATTTGCGGGTCAAAAAGTTTGTTGAAACATGGGTCAACAACAGATCGATTCGAAGTGTTATTCCAAGTTAATGCTAATTATTCTATCTGCGAGTCGATCGATAGTGAAGCGGTGTATTAATGTGCCGGGGTGATCCTGGAGACAAGTTAATCTTGGTTGTACTAGTTCAAAACAAGTCTAGGAGGTAATCAATAAGGCTAATTCGAGTAAATTGAGACTAAAAATATAATCAATTTTGAATTACTCTCGACGAAATTGATATATTCTAAATCATAATCTACAAAAGAATTAGTAATTAGTGTAAAACACCTTGTCAATATAGTTACGTGTACAAGGACAATTCATATGTCTTAACAAGTAAAATTGTTCGTGCCTACTACTACATTAACCACCAAAATAACCATAATTGGAGATCGAAACACCTGTAAATCATCATTGATGAACTACCTTCTGGGAAAAGAAAACATTAGTGAGATAGATTTGTTGTTAACCCGCGTTTAAACATCGATTCATCTCTTCATCGAACTGCTAAGTAAAGAACAAATTCTTGGATTGGTGAGTAGATCGATCGAGCAACATTATTCTAGTTACAATATCAAGTGATAGTGTTATTACTTTTATCTGTAAATCGAGTACCACTGCTAGTAGTCAATAATTCGGGTCAAGTTCCGCGAAAAATTATGTTGTAACTCAGAATCATTAAATATCACAAGACCAATCTGGGAATAGAACTTCTCTAGTTTAAGATTTTTGATACTCCGTTAACAGTAACAAAAAACCCCAATGTGTTTCCCTTTAAAGGGTAACAAAAAAATAACTTTATATATGATTTTTACATGTGTATAATATCAATGATTAAATTTGAACTGGGATATGCAATTAAAAGCTTGTCCCGTAGACAAAAGAAAAATCTAGCAGCTGTTCTTTCAATCGCCTTGGGAGTCACACTATTTACCGGTGTTTCAACCGGAATCAATGGCTTGGGCGATGCATTTGCATCAAATTGGATCAATTGGATTGGAGATAATGACATATATATTGAAGATCCGATTACTGACTTCTTTCCAGAGGAAATTACGGTTCTGATAGAGAGATCCAGTGATCCAAGATTAGCACAAATGACCACGGTGGCACCGGTTATCAAGTATTTGGATATGCCCGTTTACGCATCAGGGCAATTTGATAAAGATATTAAATTGATGGGAATTTCCACAGAAGACAGACACAATGTCGGATATCGTGATTTCTTTGATCTGATGGGAAAAGTGGTAGATTATCAGGCAGCTCTTGCTACTGTTAACTCTGTTATGGTTAATAGTTACATGGCAGAAATTATGGAAATCCAACATGGAGATCTAATTCAAACTGCTTTACCAGTAGGCGATGGATCGTATCAATCCGTTTCCCTAACAGTTACGGCAATCTATGATCATCAAAAAGGTCGGGGTCAAGAAGAACAGTTCCGTGATCTTCCTATGATTTACGTTTCACTGGACACCGTGAGAGCTTCGTTATTACCTGAATTACAAAACCAGGTTAACTTGGTTAAAATTCTGTTTGATGGAGTAGACAAGAGACTCGCTGACCTCGATGTACCGGGGCAAAGTTTCAAAGGAAAAGAAATGCTCCAAGAGGCCGTAGCTGCGATTGATGAGATTGTTCTCGATGAAATGGTTTCACCATCAGTATGGAGTGAGCGAGTAATCGCTGCTGATGAAATAAAAATAACTCTTGACGACTTTAGAGCTATTCTCAACATATTTGTTTTCTTACTTAATGCTACTGCTCTACTCTTAATCGTAAATGTCCAAGCAATGGGTATGGACGATAGACGTTACCAAACTGCTGTACTTCGATCTATGGGTGCGAGTCGTGGATCAATTCTACGAATATTTTTAATCGAATCAATGGTGGTTGGTTTTGCTGGATCGCTAATAGGTATTTTGGGCTCGGTGTTCTATGGAAATTGGATTAATGCCCAGTTATCATCTATATTTGATTTCAATGCCACGAGTGCCAGATTGACAACTGACACGATCATCTCAGGTATTATTTTCGGGATGTTATTCGCAGTAGTAACCTCGATCATTCCTGCTTGGAGATCTTCTGGTAAACCAATTGCGAGTGAGTTGCGACGTGTTCAATCTCCGAAAGTAGAGAAGAATGGAAGAAAGACTGCTCTACTCGGAATCGGTTTGATTGCTTTTGGGTTACAATTTGCCCAGAATGTTGGTGAATTCTGGACCAAGGATGCCTGGTCCACATTCGAATCTCAGACAGATATCATGCTTGGGCTCGGAATGACCTTCGCTGGAATTGGTTTCCTATTGACCTTGTTTATTAACCGACAAAAAGCACTCAACATAGCTGGCTTATCCATATGGGGATTTGCGGTTTTTACAATGTTTATTGCAATTGATTGGATCGAAGGCGGAAATGCCAACAATTGGTTCACAACCATTCTCCTCTACTTAGTTATCGGAACAGCAATATTGACAATTAACAATTTTGAGAAAATCATGAGAGGACTAAACCACGTATTATTCACGGTTACTGGTTTTAGAGCAGTGGCTCAAACAACCACAAATCAATTGATTGGTAAAAAGTCAAGAAGCACTCTTGTCTTCACTATTTTCACGATTATCTTGATTTTGAACGTGTTTCTGACCTCTGCTGCGAATACTATGCAAACCAACCTCGTTGATCAATATGAATACCGAACGAATGGGGTTGATGTTACAGTTGATACCCTGGTTGCAGACGATGCCATTGGTGTAAGAATTATGGAAATTGACACCGTTGAGCATGTTTATGCGTTTAGATCTACCTTTATTGATATGTACTTCATGCATCCAAATGCCGAGGATACCCTCTCGTGGAGGTTGAAAGTTGTGGAAATACAAAAAAGTGTTATTAATCCGGATAACGATTGGAATTCTGAAAATGCTTTCCCTATTACCTTTGATCAGGCTTCAAAGAGCGACGGTTATGTCTACAATGCGGGAATGTCTGAGGAAGCTGTGATTGATCTTTCCACCAGAATTTGGGATGACATCTTTGATCACAAGACGAGAGATGTGACTTTGGATGATGATAGTGTTGAAACACAAACTCTAGTAGCTGGGGGTTTCTTCTCAGATAGCGGAGATCGAGTGTATTTGAGAACCGCTGATGATGTACTTCCGCTTTATCGAGCTGGTTCAACAGTTAATTTCATGGGTGATTGGGATGGATTTGGTGGTTCTTTATTAGTGACTCCCCAAATTGCATCACAATTACCAGAATTTGATCTTATACAAGGGCCAAACATATTTCTGGTGAAATCATCCAATTCATACTTTGATGGAGTTGCGAATTTAGAATTATCCCAGGCAATCGAAGCGACGATTAATAATCTCGATGACCCTACCTCACTTTCGAGTGAGTTGGGTGTACTAGTCGGTGCCTCCACTAGGATAATTGAAGAAGTGATGCAACAAAATTTCGATGATGAAGCGGGTTTCTGGATATTTTTGGCCTCGTTTGCAACCTTCGGTCTGATTATTGGCGGCGCTGGAATGGCAGTAATTGCCGTCAGATCTGTGGCTGAAAGAACGAGAGAGATTGGTATGATGCGAGCGATTGGTTTTTCAAGACAATCAATTGTAGCATCTGTTGTCTTAGAGATGCTGACATTAGCTACTATCGGTCTTATCTCAGGCATCATCAATGGAGTTCTACTCATGGAAATGTTTGCTGATAAAATCATTGGAACAAAAGCAAATTATCCCTTAGGACAACTTGGCTTCTTCGCAGGGCTTATCATACTTCTGGCATTAATTGCAGCAATCATACCGGGCTACAGAGCTTCCCGAATTACTCCATCTCAAGCTCTTAGATATACTGGATAAGGAGGATAAAATAATGGCACTAAAAGGATTAGAAATATTAGTAAATGAAGAACACCAAGAGCAAGATACGCTCTTGAGTGTTGAAAACCTACATATGAAATATAATGAAGGCAAGGAAAACGAGGTCTATGTCCTCAAGGGTATGGATTTTACAATCAGCGCCGGTCAAATGGTAGCAATCATGGGACCATCAGGTTGTGGTAAAACGACATTGCTAAACTTAATCGGTGGGTTAGATCAATCCAGCAGTGGAGCAATTAGCATTGATCAAGCCAAAATTGATCAAATGCAGGACGATGAGTTGACCAGATTTCGAAGGGATAACATCGGTTATATCTTTCAACTCTTCAACTTATTTGAAGATCAAACTGCTCTTCAAAATGTTATACTGCCTTTGCTACTACAGCATAAAGATGTCAAGTCTGCAAAGCAGCTAGGCAAGATGATGCTACTTGATGTTGGGCTTGGTGATCGTGTAGACGATGTACCGGCTAAACTAAGTGGTGGTGAGCAACAAAAGGTCGCAATCGCGAGATCGCTTATTACTCAACCAAAATTAATTCTCGCTGATGAACCGACGGGCGATTTAGATGAGGCCACATCAGATGATATTATGGCTCTGTTTAGAAGATTGCAGCAAGAGAACCCCAGGACTTCAATTATTGTGGTTACACACTCTGAGAGGATAGCAGGTCAATGCGATCGTATTCTCCACATTGAAGATGGCAGAATTGAGTCAGACAGATATCTTGAGGAGGTTGTCGCATAATGGGATCTCAGCAGTCTTCACTGACACTTGGGACCTTAGTAGATTGGCATTATGTTGAGTTTGTTGAAAAACTCAATAAAAAGCTCAAGAGGACGCTTAAGAGAAAACTTAAAGCAAAGAATATTCAAAGTAATAGGATTAACACATTTAGTGTAACTGCAGCCAGCCTGAACAATGTACCAAATCTTGGAAAACGGGTTCATGTTGAAGAAGCATTCAAGGCAGAATTTAGTCGCTATTCGGACAGAATTAATTCCAAAAGGAGAAATTCACTCAAATACAATGGAGACTCTAAACTGTATATTACAATGTTAGACACTCTAGGACTTGATCTCAAGGATTACCTGCATCTAAGACAGCATGAAGCAATCGATTTTGTCGAGGAACAGATTGAGGAATTAATTACAAAGGCACATGTAGCTATCTGGTCACTTGAGGATGAAGATGATAAAATCGTCATGAATGAATTTGTTGCTAATGTAAAAAATTCAGAGATAGACTTGAGTCAATCAATCGACGAGTTACTCATCACAAACTTAGCACGATCCTTTTTGCCTTTTACTGATAAATTACTTGGAAACCTTATGGTAACACTGGATAAATTAGCCTCCACCGATCTCGAGGTAATCGAAGAATCTTATTCAGCCAGCTTTGAGTCTGTAATTATGAATGTGATTGGCATTATCTCCTCTTTGCAAGAGTCTCTAAAGCTGCTTGAGAGAGAAGTTTGGCGTGTCGATGAACTTGCTCTGGATACCGTTGCGGAGCTTCGTCAACTGAATTCTGAGGAGTTACAAGAATGGCTGAACATTGATTATCAACGAATGGGTGCAGAGATTCTAGAGTTGATCGACCAAATCAAAGATACTTTGATCAATCTCAAACCACGACTCCGTCATATGCTAAAAAGCAAGAATGCTAAATTTGAAGCAGATTTGAAAGATCCATTTGTATCAATTATCAACTTTCGCGCTCAAGTGACAGGACTGCGACTTTGGATTCATTCCTTTGAGGATCTTCCCAGCTTTACCTCTCTTAGTGATGGAATTGCCTACGAGTATGTAGAGAACGAAACCTATGAACCTACAAAATCTGCATTAATTGAGGGTCTTAAATTATTCAAGAATTATAGTCGAGGCAATTCTACAATATATGCTTTACGAGGTGTCAATGTATTGATCAATGAAGGCGATTTTGTTATTATCCGCGGACCATCGGGCTCAGGTAAAACAACATTGCTCAATACGTTATCTGGACTAGATACGGTCGGTCGAGGTGCCGTATTTTTCCGGGGAGAA
>JACZSS010000141.1 GCA_022574115.1 Candidatus Heimdallarchaeota archaeon
AGTCTATTGGGAGTCGACCACTCCTTCTTTTAGGCGTACTGTTGGAGATTTTCGCCATTCAATTTTTCACCACAGGTCTCATGTCCGAGATTATCTCAACAAGTGCCGCAAATCAGCTTCCTAAATACTCAGTGAGGTCGGTTGAAAGAAGTAAAGATGGACAGGATTTTATTACCGACGATTCATCTGCCTAAACCATTTAACAAATTCGTCAATTCCTTCTTTGATTGAGGTCGATGGATTATAGTTCAGTTCTTTTCGAGCCTTAGAAATGTCTGCTAGCGTATGATCGACGTCCCCTGGCTGCATTAGATGAATTTCGAATTTATACTGCATATCCAGCGCTCTTCCAATTGTTTCTATCAACTCTTTGAGGAGGACTGGTTGACTATTTCCCAAATTGAATGTGTGATACCCATCTACCTTTTTGATTGCCAAAGTCAGACCTTCGATGATATCGTCAATATATGTATAATCTCGGCTCGAACTACCATCACCGTACATGTGAATTAATTCATTATTCCAGATCTGTCGAGTAAATTTGTGAATTCCCATCTCTGGTCTCTGGCGAGGACCGTAAACCGTAAAAAATCTTAGGTTAGTTATATTGATACCATATTGTGAATGGAAAACGTAGTTAAACAATTCACAGCTTAATTTTGCAGCCGCATACGGACTTATTGGCTTGTCCAATTTGATATCTTCAGAATACGGAAGTTCTGGCATATTGCCATAAACCGAGGAACTACTTCCAAAAATTAACCGAGTGATATCCAGTTTTCTGCAAGACTCCAAGATATTCACTGTTGCCTCAACATCGTGATGGATGTAGGATTGTGGAAGAAGGAATGAAGGTCTAACACCAGCTCGTGCTGATAAATGAATAATTGTGTCGACATTTGTATTGGCCAACGTAAGCATCAGTTCTTCCGATCTTACGTCGATATTAAACATGTGAAAATTTGGATTACCTATTAAATTCTTTAAATTTCGTTCTTTAATCGATCTCGAGTAAAATGGATCAAAATTATCAATTGCAATAACCTCATGTCCATCTTTTATCAATCTCTCCGCAAGATGGCTTCCAATGAACCCTGCGGCTCCAGTAATTGCGAATCTTTCCACAGTGGATTTACGGACCTGAACTTAAAAATTTGTACTTGAGGCTACCAAATAATGGCTGCGTAGCTCGATGACTCGCGGTCTCTTTTGTTCAACACACAGATTTCTGAATCATAAAATGAATTCTCAACTCATCTATACTTAAAATGTGGTAGCCAAGACTTTTTATTCGCTTTAGCGAGCTGTGAAATATCGTCAAGGATAATATTAAGACTCAATTGGCTTTGCTAGTACCTCTTGTTCTTTCTTTGATTTTTCGTTTAATCGTGATTGGAGAATATGGACTTCATGGAGACGAAGCAAACAAAGTCACCGCAGTTCGTCTTTACCTTGAATTAGACTTTACAGATAACGTTCCTCATCCAGCTGGGATGAAATTGGTCATGGCGTTCTTTTTGCTATTTTTAGATGGCTCTGAATTTGTATATCGTTTACCTAGCACCTTGGCAAGTTCTGCAACAATTTATCCTATTTTTTATATTGGCAAACGGCTTTATTCCGAATTTATTGGATATATGGCCAGCTTACTCTGGGCAGCAAATATCTCCGTCTTGGCATTTGCCACTGTTGTAAAGGAGGATGGATTTCTCACATTTTTCTGGACTCTTGCGATTTACTATTTCGTCAGATGGAGAGAGGACCCTAAATATCTCAAACATATTGGTATAGCCGTCGGTCTTGCTATGGCTTCCAAATACACCGGCGCACTTCTGCTTCTCTTGTTGATACCACTATTGTTTTTTGCTTTTGGCACGGTCCGAGAGAGGCCCAAATTGTCATCTACGGTTAGAGGTATGACTCCATACGCGTTTGTAACCTTTTTTATTGTAAATTTTGTGCTCCTCATTCCCGCCACAATACGAAATATCATTGAGTGGACGAAAATTCGAACTGATAGTGTAAACCAATCATCGCAGCAAACTCAAGTTGTCTCCAAACCATGGTTTAGATACATTCTCTATATTATGATTAAACATCCAATTCCTTTCCTCCTGATCTTGATTGTTGGAATTGTATTTGCCATTCGCAGAAGAGGACCAAATGAGAAATTATTGCTACTTTGGATCTTCTTCCCGCTTGTATTTTACTCGATGATCCCTTGGGGCTTTCCTCGATATTGTCACATAATGCATCCAGCTTTCATGATTGTTGGAGTGAAGGGAATTGTAGAATTGACAAACTCATTCTATCTAGGTATACCCAGATTCAAATCAAGTTATACTCTCAAGCGGTCTAGAATCGTTTCTTTGAGTATTATCGGTCTAATCTTGTTTAATTCAATTTTCATAGCTATGAGTGCCAAGCCATTTTACAGAATGTACACCAATGAGTTTGATCCAAGTGCCGAACTTGATCAAGAATTCTTTTTGCGAGATAACATTTATGATTATTATCTCAGGGAGGCTATATATTATGTTAATGAGCATGCTGCAGACGGGTCCATCATTGCTATGGATGCGATTAATGTAGGAGCATTCTATGGTAGAATTGACCTCGAGATGGTTGATTTTCAAGATCTTCCAACTGACCTTTCATTATGGACCTCAAACATTGCCTATGCTATTGTACAAAATTCGAGAACAGAGGCTGGGAATGCAGTAATTCATGCATACCTTCAAACTTATCTACTTCCTGTTCAAACATATTCAATTGATGGAATAATAGCATGTGAAGTGTACCAAATTTCTCGGTAGCAATGTTTGTTCAGCTTATGCTCAGTTATCCAGTGGCTAATCAGATTTCAGAATTGCTTACTAGTAATGCTAGACCTTTTCTGATTTGAGTGTATCGAAAAATTACCTAGACTGAGAAATATTAATGTGTAACATGAAACTTATCAAATTAGATCATGGATCGGTATTCTGACCTAGAGGGGACTCTGCAGCTAGAAGACAAAGATCTGAAACGCAATGTGAGCCAAAAATGGGTAGAAATGGCAATTCTAATAATTTTGATCTGTTTCGCAATATTTGTTCTATTCGCTAAACCTATTCCTGGTGCAGTTTACAGTCCTCTTGGAATTTTAGTACTTCTCACCGTCGCGTGGGTTTATTACAATCTAATGTATCTGTCTGGTCATGATTTTTTAAGGAACAATTACCTTCGGATTTGGTTTCTATTCCTTTTCTTATGCCAAATTATTCATTTATCTGTGATTTCATGGAATACTGAACTAGTTCTTGTATACCAAACCCTGTTTGATGCGCTTGACAATGGTCTGAATCCATATCAGGAAGCAGTTATTTATCACCGGCTTCCAGACGGGTCTGGTGTCTTAGTTCCTTTCAACTACCCTCCTGGGGAAATTCTTGTCTATTGGATTCCTTATCAAATCTTTGGCCATTGGAACTATGGGTTAATTCTGCTCATTAATTTTGTAATACAATTAACAGCAATCTTGATTATTCAAAAACAAACCCCAGAAATTGGGCTTAAACAAAAATTGCCATTCTTTGTACTGCTTACCATCCTCAATCTTAACCACAGCGCAAGTACGATATTTCTCACTATGACACTGGCAGGTTTGTTACTGCTTGATCAACAAGCCTTAGACAAGTCATACAAACGAAGAATTTTGTTGATTTTAATATTCACTATTGGCTTATTATCAAAATTCTATATGATCCCCCTTGTAGCTGTATATTACTGGCATAATGTAATTGACCAAAGACAACTCAAGTATTTGGTAGATGCTGTGGTAAATTTATTTTTAGTTGTAATCTTGTTAATCCCGTTTGGAATTGTCGCAGTCTTCGAATCAACCATTTTATTTAATCTTGATCTTGATTTAAGACAAGAATCCACTTCATACTATCCTAACCTTCTCTCTATTATGATTTATCTTTTGAAGCTAAAATCTCTATATTTGATAATAGTAGTGGGAACCATGTTTGGATCCTTGATGGTGACCCGCAGAATGGAATTATTAAAACGAATAACTCTTATTTTATGTCTATCATTATTAATTTTTCCCACTCCAGAAGATCAGTTCTTCGGATCTTTAATTGCTTTCCTTTTCTTAACTAAGGTGGGGGGAGCAACAAAGATTATTCATTGATCACAAATGATCTTGCGAGTCTTTAATCAAAGAATGCTCAATTTCACAAACAAAAAGTTTGAAAATCAACTATATTGATTATTATTAATGGCTTTAGTGGACACAATTTTTGCCTTTGGGCGGGTCTTTGGGATCAATCTCCTCAGGTCTGCTGTTTTTGTTGGAATCTATCTTTCCTTGAGATGGTACAGAAAAAGATTAGAAAATGTTACGAAAGGAGAGGCTCAAGATTGAGAATTATTCAGTTGGTTCTCATTTTTGCAATTTGCTTGTTGGGGACAATAGCGGTGACAAGTCAGACCACAGAAGAAACTTGGTACTTGGATTCAGATGGCGATGGTTATGGTGATCCTGAAGTTTCAACCGAGATGGAATTACAACCCCTAGGCTGGGTTGCTAACAATTTAGACTGTAACGATCAAGACGAAAACTTTAATCCTGGTGCTCGGGAACTTGGAGATGGATTGGATAATGATTGTGATGGGTTACCAGAAGAGGGGAAAATCCCTTCAAAGTTGACCATTACAGTTTATGGGCTGTTGTTCTTCTTCATGAATACTGTTCAGGAAATACTTGAAGTTGTCATATTTACCTTTGTTATCAAGGAATTTTTCACGATTGTGCAACTTAGAAACGGAGGGAATACATAATGGATGCATGGGGTCATATGTTATTCGCCTTAGCAATTGCGATAGGTATTGGATTATATCCTGCTCAACCAATGAAAAAGTTGCTATTTTTCATGATTGCCGTCATGTTTGTTAACTTTCTAATTGCAGCATTTTTAGAAAATCCGATTTATAATGGGATTGGAGTAATGCTTCGTGCCCCGGTAATAGGATATCTGCTCTATAAACGATTCCAAAGTAGCAGTGCAGAGGATCAGGCAAGGTTAGAACAGTTGTCTATTGTACTTTTTGGAGCAACTTATCTCTCGGCGGCTTCACATGCATTTGATCAAGTGCTTGATGACTCAGGATTTTTTATTGAATGGAGAGACATGTGGCGGGGCCACAATGTCTGGCATGCACCAATGACGGCTATAATTTTTTCATTTCTAACAGCAACGATAGTTTTCTACGGGTTCCGTTACATTGGCGAATCTAAAAACGAGATTTTTATCACGCGTTCAACAGTTTTGGGACTTTTCCTGGCTTGCACATTTGGATATTTCACTCATATTATTGCGGACACCATTACCTATGATTTTCAGATATTTTGGTTTTTCCCATTTATTGACTATTCTTTTAGCGGGGAGGACATCGTTGACCATGGAATTTTTACCGAACAACCGAGGCCTAATAAACCCGAAGGGACGGTTTACTATTGGAGCATTCCGTTTTTTGCTTTGCTTGCAGGTTTTACGACCGCGTTCAAGTATATAATGCACTACAAAAGCATCCAGGAAGCGTTTCTTAATCTTGATAAAACTGAAACTATTACATAGAGGATATTAAGGTCTCCTATACATGATCTGTAGTATTTCCTTGCTTCGGGACAATAACAGATATTATTTAGCTATTCAATTAATTTTAAATGATGATAAGTGTTAAATAAAAGAACGAGGAGTAAGGATATATTCAATGATTGATAACGATGACAAATCTTCCTCTGCAGATCAATATTTTAACATGTCAACCTCATTTGAGAAGGACACTTCCCCAGAGGGGGAATTTGAAGCTGTAAGATTGTCGCAGGCTCGATCATCGCTCTTCTTGGACATGCCATTTTTTGGCTATATTTTAGGTAATCTTGAAATTTATCCGGTAAAAAGTGATAAAATTGGAACGTATGCATGTGATACCCGAAGAATTTACATCAAGGCAGAGCATACTAGCACCTTAACCAAAGAGAGTCTTAAAGGTATGCTGATGCATTTAGTAGTCCATCTGATTATGCAACATGGTAAGCGAGGGATGAGTAAGAACAAGGATCTATGGGGATTAAGTGCTGACATTTCCACTCGATTAATTGTTGAGGAAGCACTTAGAAAAATATCGCCCGAAGTAAATCGTTGGACCCGACCTAGTGATTCGTATAAAGAGGATGAAACTAAAATGTGGGATATTGACCCCACTGAACCAATACCGCCATTCCTCAAGGATCAGTCTGCTGACCAAGTGTATACTAATCTTGACAAATATGCTAATAGTTTGAAAGGAATCGAAAATGATCCCGAAGAAATTGAGAAACGGAAAAATGATAAATCTAAAATTGAGTGGAGAAGCAACATTGATCCAATAGTAATGGATGAAATCCAAGGTTATACTGGTATCGACTGGCCATGCGGATTTGGTATTGCTATGGATACGATGTTTGGAGATGATTTGGACGGCGATAATACGTTAAAGCAATTGGAAGAAAATCGGTTCAAAGGCATTCTGAGAAATGGCTTGTCTCATAATAAGAAAAGAGGGAATCTGCCAGGTGCAATTTCCGAAGTAATTGATGATCTCCTAGATCCTAAAGTACCATGGTATTTCATTCTCGCGCAGTACATCCAAAACTCGCTAATCAACGATTGGAAATGGATTCCACCAAATAAACGATTAATTGGGCACGGCTTTCATCTTCCTTCTACGCAGAGGGAAAATCTAGATGTGGTTGTCGCTGTTGATACGAGTGGTTCTATATCACTTACCGAACTCAGAGACTTTACTTCCGAAGCTCACTCGATCTTATCTAGTGTTTCTGGGGTTAAAATGATATTAATTGATTGTGATGTGAAAGTCCAACAAGTTCTCACAATTGAGGAT
>JACZSS010000142.1 GCA_022574115.1 Candidatus Heimdallarchaeota archaeon
TTATTTATTTCTCGAAGAATTTCTTAAGGATAAAAACTAATTTTTTCACATTTACTAATAGATCAAACAATAGTAAAAGCATAAACGCATGCTCTAAATCAATCTGATTCCATCAACTGATTTAATCGGTGAAGCATATATTCTCCCTTTTTGAATGTGGTCCAAGTAAGAAATCCGAGGTGAATGTAAAATTTTCTGGCATCGGTGTTATTATGCGAAACGAATAAAGACAAATATAGTGAACCAGCAAACTTAGACTCATTGAGGATAATCTGTACAGTTGCATTGCCGAATCCAGATCCTCGAAATTTCTCAAAGATTAATATATCCATGAGTTTAGACCACCCCAATTCAGCATTCTTCGAATGCCAAAATAAAACTGTACCGATTTTATGAAATTTCTGATCTATAAAGGTCTTGATTATACAAAAGTGATGTCCTGTTATATCTCCTGACCTCCTAATGAGAGCACTCAACACGTTATGGTTAAGGAGGTTGTCAACAGCTGCACCTTTTATTGATTGGAGGTTATTCAGGTAATTTAACCGGATAGATTGATACAATGATCGGTCAACCGGTAATAAATACACATTTACCATTTTGTTAAGTAATTGCCTTCTGCCTTTGCTTCAATGTGTTTGTCCAATATCGCAATTAATTCATCTCTTGAATAGTTATGATTGGAATTGTCGATCGATCGATCCAACTGCCATTCAATTGGCCATGGATCACTGTTCGACCGATTAAGTGAATCGATTCTTTGTTTAAGATCGTAATAGTTCAAGCCCACTTGCAAGTTTTATCAATACTGGAATATGTTAAATTATTCGGGTGCGTGAAGAATTTTTGAACGATGGACCAATTATCAAATTTTGTTTTACGTGAAGCTTGCTTCAACTATTCATCACAAATCTATCCTGCAATTATATGGAAGAATATATCCGCAAGGATGTGCAGAATAACCATTATAATGCCTAACCATATCATTACCGAGGATAGGCGTTGATAATCTGCAAACTTCTTTAAGTTGGTTTGAATGTGTTCATACTCTTCTCGAGTCATTGTAATTGAATCTTCAGCTTTATTCATGGTCAGAACCCTACATAATTCCAATATATCAAGAGCGAGTTGGCAAATAGAGTCAGACCCACTGTAATACTAATTCCTTTCCTACCTACTAATTTAGGATCAGGCTGAAACTTATATAATAGCAAGCCTCCTAATGAAACAATCCCGCTGATCAGCATGACGGTAGCGATAAAATACTTTACCGATAACGTGTCTTCCTCGCTGACTGGAAGATCATCTTGAGCCTTGACAGTATTGTTCAACCAAAGTACGAAAATTAAGAAAAGTAAAAGGATTTTCATGATACTCATATCTATGCTCCAAGGTGTAAAACTATTGTAAAGACAAAATGGAAAAAAAGAGTAATTAAAATTGCCATTAAAGTCACAAAATTTTCTTTAGTTGTGAATTCTCCTGCTTCTATGAGATCATTTACGTCAGCAATCAATTCATTATTTTTCATATTGATTAGGACCTCCTAACTCCAATGTAAGATTGGATCCAACAACATATGGATGAAAAGAAGTCCAAATAAAGCAGCGGAAAAAATTGCTATCGTGTACTGACGAGTTAACATCTCTTCTCCTAGATCTTTGAATTCTTTATTCACCATATTTTTGAATAAAATTTCACAAATAAGTTTCTTCTGATATATATATATCAACTATGGGTTTGTTTTATCTCTTTGATTTAAAATTGCTAAATCAAAATAACGAAATCTCAAAATAAATACTATCTTGTTATTGCGTTAAAAGGTAGCCCTACACAAAAGAATGATTGATAGGATGGTAGATTTGAATACATTGACTGATTCCTATCACAATTTTTTAAACAAATAACCCCTTAAAAAAATTGAAACGGTTAGTTCAATTTTAACTGCGTTTTCAGCCCCTGTAGTGTAGGACAAGACGGTTTCGACCACTTGTGCGCAATCGGGTTATCATCGAGGACTGTCAGTCGTTAATTTCGCAAACAGATCTCCTTGGACTCGGGTTCAAAATTTTAGAGTTGAGGCTCTTAAAATGAGACTCCCGGCGGGGGCGCTTTTTCTTGTCTATGAATCAATCGAAACTGACTATCCTCAATTCTTTTTGACCAAGGATAACTCTGTATCTGAATCGTTGATTTTCTTTCGGTTCATCCTTTTCCAATAGATGATGAGTGCGTAAAAAAATAATTATTTCTGTCTGATTTTCAATTAAGAATTGAGTGTGTTTACAAATTCTGACCCAACCCAACATTGGGTAAACGGTTTACGTCACAGATGATTCCCTTCATATGTGATCGCAACACCAATTTCCGAAGACTTTGCCTTAATTCTTACCTTAACTATTCATTTTGTGAGATGGTTGTAATCAAAGAATCACCACAGAAGAATTCTATCTTGACGATTTTATCAAAGATTTTCAATGATCTGCTTCCTGGGTAAGTGGAACAGGATCTATCGAACTAAATAATTAATTTGTTAATTAAACACCTAAATTTAGATGCAATGTTCTACGATTAAGAAATGACACTGGTTGGTAATCAGTAAAGAAAATATGACTTGACGATAATTGGTTCTGTAGAGATTGTGCATAATTGAATGTGGTAGTATCAGGTTGCCAAAGAAAAATTGAATTTCTCATACCTTCCATACGTTCACGAATAGGAGCCAAAGCATCCATTAATACGTTCATCTCATCATCGTTTGTTGGAAAACTAGACCATGGATGCAAATGAAGAAGAACATGAGGTGTAATTTGGGAAATCATCCGGATATCTTGGGCAAAATGATTTGTCGCCCCATCAAAATACAATGTTTCTGGGTCTAAAACTAATTCAGTGATGATTTCCACCTTCTTTTCTGAATGAACTCGATTAATTATAGTGGATATCATCCCTCTCAAGGCGTTTACGCGATTTGTCTGCCATTTCGAATAAATCGCTGGTTTCTTCTTGAGTTGCTCGAGAGAAAAATCTCTATCTATATTTACTTCTAAAGCAAAGGTGCGCCTGCAGTTTTCGCAAAAGCAAGCCACATCTCGTGGATACATCAAATCTTTGAGGATTATCCCTTCAATCTGTGATTTTGAAGCAACTTCAACTGCGATTTCAGCCAGATATTGCCAATATACCTCTTGAGTAGGACAAACATATCCTTCCAAAGCAATGCCGCCGCTCCTGTGCATTTGGAAGTTTGGGTCTCTTGAAAAGAAACCATCCATATTTCCATGAATTAGGGCATAGACTCGGATACCAATATCATTAGCAATTTGAGCAAAAGCTGTAAACAATTCTCCAAACCGAGGATCTTTCGGGGCGGTACTACTAGGATAGTAGGCTGAACCCGCCTCAGATTTTGCCACAATGCAAATGCTATCAACAATGTTTCCATAATTAGCTAGGATTTCATCGGCACTAGTTGACATTTCTACAGGATCTAGGACAAGGGTTCCACCCTTTGAGATATAATCTTGAATTGTCATCTCGGACAATAGGTTTTCAAAAGCTAATCTGATAAAAGATTGTGATATCATTTGGTTTAATTGTCAAAAGATTCGAGGAATTCACTTAATTTAGAATATTTCAATTAACAGATGTGTGAATTAACGATTAAAACCAATCATCAAGAGATTGAATACCCATTACTTCATCCCAAGATAATCCGATTGTTTCTAATAATTGTGAGAAGGTAGATTGTGCAAAATCGATAAGTGGTTGGCCATCTAAATCGGCGTCGCTCTTAACCAGCTCCACCGGGATTACAGAAGCTGTTCTTAATCCTTTGGGGAAAGCAAGAACGGTCGTAGCGGGTAGGAGAAAACTTATTGGTTTGTTAACTTTCAAGAATTTGATAGTATCACCTACATCGATAGTACCTATCCTGGTAGGATCATTTGCAAATATTTGACCTACAACTTGGATTGTTTGAGTCCATGTCGTATATTCTTTTAATCTCCTGGAGATAGTCATCTGAATAGCCGCGTCTTCAACATCAAAGTCATTGTTTTCCAATCGTTTGACGAGATCTTGTAACATATGCTTAATTTTATCTTTAGCTAGCTCAAAATCTGCCGGTGATTGAATTTCAATCATGATCTCGAGCAATTTAGTAAAATGAGCTCGAATTATTGGTGGAGTATTGCTTTTTTTACCCATCAGTCCTTTGACGACGGTTCCTCCCCGTTTGGTTATACCGAAATAGTTCTTTTTCCTATTTGAGAAAACGACGTATCTAAATTCGTAATCGACCCCGAGCTCGACGCCGATGTGTTTCATACCCCAAGTGAAGAGCATATCAACTTGTTCCGCTGAAATTTTGTGTAGAAACACACTGTCTGTATCTCCATAGAGTACTTGAACGTCCAATACACCTTCTACATATTTTTGAGTCTCCTCGATAGCATGTCGCGCATAAGCAGTAGTAGATTCAGCAACTGGCGGACAATAAAAATCAAAAGCCTCTGACCCGAAAACTCCATAACCTGCGTTTATTAGCACTTTTAGTGATGACTGTATAACTTGATTTGTCTCGCGATCCTCCCTTGAAAGTGTTTGGTCTGTGGAGCGGGGTTTAAACCATTTAACTCTGGTATCCCTAACAAAACCTAGAAGAATAGAGAAAATTCCTACTTCTAATGTGCATGCCCAATGGCCAACTTCGGGGACTAGATTGGATTTACATACATCGTGTTCGCATCTAATTGTTTCATACGATAGATTACGAGTTTTGATGATTGATGGATACAATGAAGCAAAATCTAATACTGTGACATCCCACCAAATGCCAGGCTTTGGATCTAAAACTGTCGCACCCTGAAACTTTTTACCGTCAATAATGGCTTGACTGGTAGTTGTTGAACCTTTTGCTTCTAAAATATCTATTTTTCTTGGAATTAAATAACCGCGTTTTCGGTGTTCAAAGATTAACCACATCTGAAGCCATCCACTGACTGCAATTCGCGTAAAATCGTAAATCGGCATCTTGCAGATCCTTGTCAGAATGAAGATCAGATTTAGGACTAGATTGTTGTTAAAAGAAGTCAGACCAACAGTTAACTCTGCGTCATGTACGTTATACTTTACAAGCATCTTCAGATCCATTTCGTTAATCCAAACATCTGGGTGATCAAGTTTCTCAGCCCCCAATAATGCATTAGCAAGGTCATTAAGTGACGAAGTATCGTACTTTCCTCCGAATGCATACAGACGTATGGATGCCTGTCGAAAGAATTTATAAAGATCGATGTGCACTGAGTTTTTCATCGCATAATCATTTCGCTTTCTGATAAACGGGATTTCAGATTTTGAAAATCCGAGTTTATCAGCCCGATTATAGAGATACGGGCAATCGAAATGATCACCATTGAATGAAAGGACCATTGGGTATTGGTCAATTTCAGAAAAAAAGTCATTCAGCAACTCATATTCATCATGAAATTTTCTCAAATCAATTCCAGGGAATACTCCCTCTTGTTGAACAAATTCAGTGTTTAGGATCCAGCATATTTTTCTGCCCTCAGAATCAGCCGTCGCAATGGAAATGATCGGTTGTTTCGGATTATTTGGATTGGGCAGAATATTTTTCTCGGATCCAATTTCGATATCAAATGCAACGCGAAGTATATCTGGTATTTCTTGGAACAATAGCGGCATGTATTCATTAAGCATTTCAATTTCGTGCTTATTTTCACCTTCGAACTCCTTCTCCAATTGACTCTTTATTTCGGGATCAATACCAAGCTGTTTGGCCTCTAATTTTCCATTTTTAACATTATAATACGTTCCAGGAGTTAATCCCATATCTGCTACATAATTAAAATGATACCTGATTTCAGCTTCATATGCAATTGGTACAAATTCTCTGAAAGAGTCAGCTCGACCTCCTATAGCAAGTGGATTCGTCCCATAAATTTTAGTTAGTTTTACTTTCTTTCGATCCAAAGGGGAGAATTTTTCTATCTCTTCGATTTTAAGTAGTTCTTTAGATCTCGCAATTTCTTTAATTCCTAAAATGGTCTTCTTAGACACAGGAGTGAGAAAATATGGTTTGTGACCGGTTGTATCATCCCAATAATAAATCGACTTCGTATCTGGATGATAAAAAATACAACGAGCCAAACTCTTTTCTCCTTGATATTGAACGTCTAGAAGAAAAATATTAGATAGATCTTGACCAACGTCAAATCTGCTTGGTGTAAATTTCTTGAGTTGTTCGAGTTTAGCTGGTGAACCCTTATCTTGTGCTGTACTTGAGCGGTTTTTTTCTTTCGCAAGGGATTCTGCTTTTGCTGTCGTCAATTCGGTTGAACCTGCAAAAAAATCATCTAAACTCATATTAAATCATCCTTGAACTAATATCACACTCGCTGATCTGAGCACCCTCGGATCGTTTCATCCTTCTAAACTAAGGATTGCCTTTCTAAACATAAAATTCAGATCAGCAGACGGAATGGAAATTGCTCGATCAAGAAGGTTAGGTAAATTCTCCATCTTTTGGGCATCAACTGAACCCACCGATGAAAGTATCTCTTCAGATAATTCACCAGTACTGCCTGATAGCCAATTAAGGTCCACTTCATAACTCCCCAACCGAAACAACCATTCTTTCATGAAATCCTCCTGCACATGTTCATGAGTCTTTGCAGGAGCAGAACGAATCAATGGCAGGCGAAGTTTCAGGAATTTGATGAATCGGGTTGGAAGTCAGGAGGCATTTTTTTGCACGTTTCGTTGCCTTCCGCCATCAAGTCTTTGAGTAAGCGAGTTTTGACTAATGCTAAATGAGCCATCGCAACAGATTGAACAATTTCCTGGTAAGAAGCGAGAGAATACGGTACAATTTATTCCCCCCTGCTAGTACCTTTCGACAAAG
>JACZSS010000143.1 GCA_022574115.1 Candidatus Heimdallarchaeota archaeon
TTACATGGATCAGCTTTCTCTGTCACCTCTATAGTGATTTCTCCAACTGAGATTTTTGTCCCGACAGCAATTTTGGCATACGCTAACCCTTCAATGGTTATATTTTCGCCTAAATCGCCGGCATTCACAGGCCAGCCCTCATTATTCAATTGTTCAAGTATATCTGTTGTAAAAATGAGCACAGCTCTATTAGGAGTATTTTTCTTCGCGACAAATCGGTAATGATTATAGTCATCTCCGACACCTTGCTTCGTTACCTTTGCCTCTAGTACACTCATTTTTGGAAGACCAACTTTTCCTATATCTGCGGATTCAGATATGGGCCTCACGTTAACCTGTTTTACAAAAGCCATTATAATCTTCCTTAATTTTTCGAAATTTATAAATTATTCATTTTACGACATGAGATCAATATCACTTATCTTGTTATTGTAAATATGAATTCGAGAAAAGTGGACAAAAGAGATCAGGCAATATCAGACATTCACCTTCAGGCCACTCAGGATGTTATTGGTCTATCCTTTACGTATGAAGAGAGACAGTTGTTACATCCGGGGGTGCAAGAGAATTTGGAGAAATATCAGAAATCAAGGGACGTTATAATCCCTAATAATGTTTCACCTGCATTGTATTTTTCACCAGTTCTTCCCGGCCATACTTACAGCTCCAAAATCAAGGGAAACAATTATTCAGGTTATCTTAATCTGGAAATTCCGAGCTCTGACGAGAAAATCGCGTTTCTAACAGTTTTAGAGCAAGCTTCCTTGATCAAATCCGGCAAATTAACTTCAAAAAGCCTCACAAAGATTTACATTGACAGAATTAAGCAATTTGATCCAAAATTGAGATCCGTCATTACATTATTAGATGACTACGCAATAAAGCAAGCAATAGTGGCAGATCAAGAGATTGAAAGTGGAAACTACAAAGGTTATCTTCACGGTATCCCCTACGGAGCAAAAGATCTGTTAGCGTTTCCCAACTACCCGACAACATGGGGCGCAATTCCATTTAGAAATCAAATGTTAGATGAAACCTCAGCAGTTATTACCAGATTATATCAAGCTGGTGCAATATTACTAGCAAAGTTATCACTAGGAGCACTAGCATGGGGAGATGTTTGGTTTGACGGGGTCACCAAATCTCCTTGGAACTTCTCAGAGGGGAGTCGAGGATCTTCAGCCGGACCTGGATCCGCAACAGGAGCTGGACTAATCTCATTTGCCATTGGATCGGAAACTAGAGGAAGCATTGTCGCGCCTTCCACGAGATGTGGAGTCAGCGGATTACGACCAACTTTTGGACGAGTAAGCAGGTTTGGAGCCATGGCACTTTCATGGTCCATGGATAAACTCGGTCCGATGTGTCGATCGGTCGAGGATTGTGCACTCGTCTTCCATTCAATTCATGGCTCGGACCCTAAAGATCTCACCGCGGTTCAGATGCCATTTGGCTGGGACAAAGATTTTGATATTCAGCAAATTAGACTTGGATATATTCATGATGAAATGCAAAAAGAACGTGACTACAAAGGATTCGACGATGCAAGTCTGTCCAAATTTGAAGAATTGGGAATTGATGTGAGACCGGTAAATCTGCCTGAATTTGATGCAGAGACAATTTCATTTATTTTGAACTGTGAAGCTGCTGCATCTTTTGACGAGCTCACCACATCAAAGAAAATTGACAAAATGGTTAGACAAGGTGAGAAGTCATGGCCTAATGAATTTCGAAAGGCGCGATTTATTCCTGCCGTCGAGTATATCAAAGCAAATCGATTACGGTTTATCTTGATGCAAAGTATGGCAAGATTATTTCAGGAGGTAGATGTATATATCTCTCCGACGTTTGGCAGAAGCCTTCTGATTACCAACCTGACAGGCCACCCTGCTGTGGTCATACCTAATGGATATAAAGATAATGGGTTACCCAACTCAATAACTTTCACTGGGGATTTGTACAAGGATGCAGAGACATTATTCGCGGCTCGGTTCTTGCAAATTAACACCAAATTTCATAAACTAAGGCCAAACCTGCCTTAATTGTAAAGCACGATTGGATCAAACATCCCAGCATTTTTCTTGGACGCAACCTTAGACAATCTCATCAAGTTTGATTCTGTTGTTGAAATAAGTTGATACAACTGCATTTCATTATATTGGTTTAGCACCTTTAATCTTGCAAAATTTATTTTTAAATCCTCAATAAAGGAAGCATCCAGCCCTATATCCTCACATCTTGAAACAATATTATCTATCATGGACTCCATTTTTTAACCTTTTCCGAAAAATATTACGCGTCTTGAGTATTTAAAGACACATGGACATCCAGATATTATGAATCTCGAATTATGTGAGATCTGATTTCCCTGCATTTTGAGACATATATTGAAAATGGTTAATCATACGGAATAGACTCGGTATTCTTAGAGTTGCAAAAAATAAAATAAAATAATTGAAATTGATAAGTAGTCTGAGTTGATCCTGATTATAGTTATTTTTGAGGAGATAAAAAAGAGGTAATTGCATAAATAAAAATACAGACAACTCGCCAAGTAGCAGAATAAAAGATTGCCGAACATATTTGTGAAAATCAACGTCGCTAATGTTAAAGAGTAACTTGATTACTGTGCTTGTATCAACCAAAAGGAGGACCAAAACCAAACCGATAAGGAAGAAAATATTTGAATTAAATAAGGAAGCAAATTTGGATGGCTCAATATTTGTATATAGGGGGTAAACAACTAGTTGTAATGTCCAAAATACAACCACCGAACCCATTGCAGATAAAATGTGAATGATTGGCAAATTGGTTAAGAGAATTTTATCTTGTTCCATTTGACTGCTCTAATGTTAATTTTAGAAAATAAGTAGTAAAGAATTATTATCTTGTTGTATTTTTATTAGTGTTATGTCTGGGTTAGCTAGTTCATAGGCGTAAACTCGTTACACCTAGAAACAACTGGGTATTGTTCTTTCTTTATTACTAGACAAAGAAAGCTTTTACCTTTTATCTGGCACCTGGAACAGAGAGATACTAAGATGTCCATGTTTCTAAGTCCGCTTATATCGTAGGATTGTTCTAGTTCTGTTATCGTACTCATATGTTGTTTTCATCCTGTAGAATTTGTGATTAATTCAATGGATGGTTTGATCCAAAGGATCAGAATAGGTTCAATATGTGAGGACTTGCCTCAATATTACAGCAGATTTCAACTATATAAATTTGAACATAGAGTCCTCTTGCGACTATCTGAGGGGAGAATTTGAGACCCACTATAAATTAGCGAGGCGACAAAAATTGGTCAAGATTTTTTTGGATAATATTCATGAAATTAGCAATTTCAGCAGTTTTGAGATTATTCTCCACATAATTCATACAAAGACTAATTCTTCTATTTACTACAAATATTGAAAATGAACTGGTCAATTTGGGCTTAGGTCCTAGATGACATTCCCCACTCAAGAGATTCACATGCTTATATTTTCTAGATTTTGAGTCCGCACCTGGATTTGGAAACTGGCCTAGACTAGCAATTTGGTAATTTGCAGCTCGAAAATTCGAATTGGCACGCTTCCTTATGCTATTCAAACTTGGGTTTAGTTTATTGAGCAAATATAATGACCCAATCCCATACTTTGCTTTAACAGAATCCTGTATTTGTCGATGTACATTCAGCATTTCGGCTTCTAAACTGCTGAATTTGTCTGGATAAAGTGTGAGAAATGAACTCGTGAAGAGATTACCTACCAATGTCAGGTCAGATTTCTCTCTTAGATTGATAATAAAGAGTACCTTGACTCGTTTATGAAAATTTTTCTTATCACATTCAATGTAAGATCTGAAAATTACGGTGATTAGAATGTCAATTAGACTGACATTGATCAGAATTGCTGCTTTCGATATTTGATCGAATATCTTCGGACTTAATACTTCAGTGTATAGCCTAACATGCTGGTCATTGTATTTACCCTGATTGAAGACACCCATGGGTGGTTTGAATAACAAATTTTTAGACACGTAGAAAATCGCCTTGGTTGACAATTTAATTTTGGAAAATAAAGATGTTGCGTGTTTTGTGTGAATCAGCTCGCTGGCCTTCATATATTTTAAGTCTGGAAGCTGAAAATCAACATCATCACAAATTGAATCATATTTTCTGAATAACAAATCAAGAAATATCAACCCAGACAATCCATCAAAAATAGAATGATGAAACCTGTAGACAACATCAACAATCTTATCATTTCTTATTCTGTAAAATAATTTAACTCCATGATCTCTTAGTTGGTTATACTTTAGATTTATGATCAGTTCTGATAATGTCGAAAACTCACCAAGGCTAGTAATTTCTTCTAAATATGATCCAAGTTCACTATTTAGACTAATATTGAGAAAGTAATTTTTGTTTTTCTGTGAAATCGTTGATCGTAAAATTCCGTACTTAATGAGTAACTCTAAATAGGATTCACCTAGAATCTTGAAATCCAAATTGTTCTCAATTTCGAGTCCTATAATGCCGGAGTAAGGAATATCTCCACGGTTCAACACGAGATAGATTCGTTCTGAAAACACCAATTTGGATTTTGATTCAAGAATATTGGCTAGATTGAGAGATATTCTAAATCTTATACATCAAAAGATGGGCTGGATACTAATTCTTTCTTAAAAATTATCTTCAATCAAGATTTCTCTGAAACATCCTTTATTATTCATTTTGAGCAATGACCAGCTTGATTAATTGAGGTAGCTCAGCTGGAGTTTCAAAGCTGGGAAAATTGCTTTGTTTACTTGTTACTAAATTGGCTTGAATCACAATGGCCCGTCTCCTTGGCATATTCGAGTTTCGAAGGCGTATCGTCAATAACTATCACAGCTTCTGCTCTTAGATTTTCTTTTTTGAATATCTTGCAGTAATATTTTGAGCTCGATTTGGGAGTACTAATGAGATCAGGTCCATAAAGACCTGTGAACATATGACGTATGTTCATGTTTGTTAAATATCCTTCAAGTTCATAAAATCTTGAAGACAAGGCCATATAAAGACGATAATGCTCCTTAAACAGATAGGTCACAATATCTACCATCCCAGGAATTGCAGAATCCACCTTGCCTATGATCCATACTGAGGCATCACGAACCAGTTTCAATTTTTTATCGTCTGTCATGTTCATTTCGACTCCTACTTCCTGAATCATACTATCTATCCAAATGAGATCCTCTTTTCGCCACATCTCTTCAAAATCGTAATCCGAGTTGCCCTCATATTCAGTCTCAAATCTAGCAAGGAATTCGTCAAATACTGTTTTATTTGCTGTTGCCCATTGCTCCATTGTGCCTCCAAATTTAGGCACAAAGTATTCTCCGACCAATATCCGCCATTCTGATTCACGTAACTCGTTATCGTTGAGTACACCCCCATCATCAAAAAAGAGCGAATATGAGTTTATCATATATCTGTGAAAATCCAACTATATTTTAATTTAAATATAGATTTTTCAGACATTATTTATTCAGTCTGGAAATAATATTGATTTCATCTGTTTTTTACTAATAATTGGATTTCGCTTTTAGAGTTACCATCCTGTAGTTAAAATTGAAGAGAGTTCACTTAGGCACCAAAAATATTCAAAGGAAGACCTTCATTTATTGGATTTATTTAATAGATTAACCAAAATTAATTGCTTACTGTTTTATTTGTGATTGTATTCATATGATTACTATAAGATGAAGGTAAAATTATGGTTACTACTAGTCATAATATTCACGTATTCAACAATTGCTTCTGGAGTTGTCAATACCTCTGAGGTTAGAGTTAAAGTTGGAGATGTGTTTGTATATACTGTCGATAAACTAGAAGTCGATGGTGATTTTAAAGAAGAATACTCATTTGGTGCAGATTCAGGTTTTGATTTCACGCAATTTGAAGAGGGTGCGATGATTGAAATGGAAGTATCTGATGTTACATTGGGTAACAACAATGAAATAGAAGTCACAGTTACTGTACCCGACGGAACTTCTGAGGTAGCACCGGTTCCTATGGAGCTAGTAGGTGTCTCACCAATCGTTTTTACTGATTGGACTTTTTGGGAAGATAATCATCCATTCGCTCTAGAATTTTTTGAAGATGCAGTAACTGCAGTCACAACTAATGGAGCAGATACCTTCACCATTGACGTTGCTATTGATGCAAGTGGTTTGGGTACAACAATCAGAGCAAATATCTCTACTTCATATGATAAAACAACAGGCGCAATGGAATCATTCATGGTTCAATCATACTTCAAAACGATTAACCAAGAAGGCTCACTAGACCAACTCATAACACTAATGACCTCTACGCTAGTGGAACGATCCGATGCAGACACGATTTCCCAACCCAATACGGCTACCGGTGCCGCAGATGATTCTGCTTTTCTCCCAGGATTTGGTCTATTATCGTTCTTCGCAGCAGTTTCAGTAATTACGATCGTTAAATATAAAAAATAATTGCCATCATCTCTTCTACCGAGTATTCTCATACTAATTATCAGTTCGAATATTATGTCACACAAAACTTTTTTCATGATCAATCTTGTCATGACCTCTGAAATCATTGAGTTTAATGAAATCAGAGTTAGTCAGGATTTTGTGGACCTGACTAGATAAATAGCTGCATTTTTATGAGTATTTACCTTTTTACTGCAACCTTTGCAGGGTGCAATATCATAATTATCACTATCTCTTAGCAATCTTCCACCACAATCCACATTTTCTCTTCTTATCACATATTTGGGACCTGATACCATAAGGTAGGATAATTTACTTGGTTGCTTCCTCTCTTTGATCATATAGTCTTTGACTTGAGACGTTTTTTGAGTTATTTTTTTACTTTCTTGAAATGTTATTTACAGTAGTTCGTTTACTTTTGCAGTT
>JACZSS010000144.1 GCA_022574115.1 Candidatus Heimdallarchaeota archaeon
GGTGGGGATTGAGCGGATGCCCGATCCGCTCCCATCCCCTACCGACCGGATCACGGCGCCGAAGAATGTTGTGTCCCGTGTCATCCAGTCGAGACCGAGCTGGTATCGGTGGGTGGGCGAAGCGGAAAATCCCGACGTTCGCATCGAGTTTGAGGAGAACCTCGACCCCGCCGCCAACGAGAAAGAATGGATGGTGCGAATGCGGAGCGGCCTGGAGCCGGAGACGGAACGGCGCTTTCCCGGTCTGCCCGCCGTCGAGAGTTTTCTCGCTCGCGACTTGCAGAGACTCTACATCGTAAAGAACATCGCCGCCATTCAGTCAGATGAGATTTCCATCGAACTTTTCATGGCGGGACCGAAGAAGGAGGTCTACCTTGAAAAAGAATCGTTGGCTTTTCGATTCAGGGCTCCGGTCGACGGATACCTCAATCTCATCAACGTCGATTGCCTGGGCAACGTGGCTCTCCTCCTCCCCTACGGCGATGAATCCAACGCCGTGAAGGCAAACGTGGAGGTGCGAGACCCCCGAAATCCCGACATCGCCTATGAGGTGAAAGCGCCTTTTGGTCCCGAGTACGTGAAAGCTGTTTTCACTACCCTGCCCCTTGATCTCGGCTTCCTGGGAGAGGCGGAAGCGGATGACATGGAGGAATTGCTGGAGTTGTTGCAAGCCGAGGTCCGGTCGGCGCGCGGGAGCGGAGATTCATCGACGCGAGGCGCGGGAAATCGCAGGCACGGAAGTCTCGGAACGGCGGAGATTCATTATACAACAGCCTCGAGAGAGGAATTTTTCACCACCGATCAATCCTCTTCTACAATTTCTTCCACAACCCCTCATTTTGAATTCTTATCAGTTTTCATGATATTGGTATCCACAAGATTGATTAAGAAAAATATTGGTCACTGGGATCGATCCATGTGTTGATCTTACATCACTTACAAGCTTCAAAGTAGATCAAGTTCACAATGAAATTTATCGGTCAAGAACTGAGTCGAGAAAATTTTATTCCTATAATTCTTATATGGTAAGTATTTTGTTATTTGTTTGTTCAGACTATCGAGACAACTGATGAGAAGAGTCCTTAAATATAGTTTTAATAAGAATGAGTGTACCATTGAAAGTATATGAGTAAAGTTGAAATGGAGTATTGCTACTCCTGTAATAAAAATCTCTCCCCTGATGCAGTTGGTTCAAGCAGGTTTCCCTGTCCAAATTGCGGTGGCCATGTAGTTAGATGCAACGATTGTCGACGATTGTCAAACAAGTATGTTTGTCCAGCGTGTGAATTCGAGGGACCTTAAACGAGGTGATATTATGGCTAAAATGGTATACCAATACGATGTCAAGACCCCAAGTCCAAATGTTGATGCAGAGACAATGATTGAAAATATCAGAGCCAACGTTCCAGAAGAATATCAGTTACAGCAAAAAGTAGAGATAAAACCAATGTTCTTCGGGATTAAAGCAGCAATTTGTCAATTTGTATGCGATGATGATGAAGGTCTACAGGATAAACTTGAAAATTTCTTAACCGAATTAGATGGCGTCGGCGAATGGGAACTTTCCTTCATATCAAGGTTATAAACTAATTAGAACCAGTATTAAGAGGCATATAAGCAATATATAACGCAGACGGATTATCCATCGGTTTGCTAAGATCAATTTCTAAATTTTTCAATTTAGATCCGAGCTCCTGCTTGATCAATTGTTTTAGTTTGGTAGAAAGTTCTGGCGCTACTTCATTTGGGTATATCACCTCATAGAAGAACGAATTTTTAGAAAACTGTGTTACATTTTTGGGATTAACACTCTTGTCTAATTGCTGACTTATGATCTGGGTAATTGTTTTCATGAATGCCATGGAGGATTTATTTGTTGCGGATAAGTAATCACCGAGTAAATAAAGCTCTTTCTTCTTCATTAAGTATTTTACGAACCCCTCGTCAAAGTCTGGATCACTGATAACTGTATTCAATACAAGATATCGTGCGTTTCTTTTGCGATTAGTAAGGGTTTCTTTGGTAATGAATCGTGCATCTAGCAGAAGTTTGATCGATCTGAATATTGATTTCTCTCCTCTCAATCCGATCAGCTCGTTCAGTTCTTTAGCACTCATTCGACCATAAATTGTAAGATATGAGAGTATTTGGGCGCATGATTCCCACTTGAACACATTGATCATCAGTTTCATATATGTTTTACGAGTCTCATATTCTTCGACTTCATTTTGTCCTGAGATAAAATCGAGTTCTGACATAATTTTACCAATCGTTTGCATATCTCTATTTGAAACAAAATATTTAAGTACCATTATAAGATACTTATTTTAGTATTACACCATGATACCAAAGTGAGCACTATGGAATTACAAACAGAGAATCGCCCAAGCGATAATGCTTTTTTTGACAAAATCGATCAATTTAGGATCCTTTTAGAACGACTCACACCCTTTGATATGTCTGCATCAGTAGTTATTGGCGTGGGAGATGAAATTAAATGGTCCAAAGTGATGGGATTTCAGCACTACGAACATAAGATTGAGATGAAAGAAACAACGGCAATGAGTATTGGATCGATAGCAAAGCAGGTCACCGCTGTCGGTATCTTGCAGCTCGTTGATCAGGGACTGCTTTCATTGGATAATCCGTTGAGCACTTACTTTGAAAGTGTACCTTCGGAGAAAGGCAATATCACAGTTCATCAGCTTTTAACCCACATTAGTGGCTTTAAAGATGGTTTGGGAGACGATTTTGACCTGATAAGTCGGGATGAATTTATCGAAACTGCTTTTAGTAAACCGTTGATGTCAAAACCATCTGAAAAATTTATTTACTCCAATCTAGGCTATTCCATGTTGGCCATAATAATCGAGTTAATTACGAAAAAGTCGTATCAAGAATTTGTCCGCAAGGACCTGTTTTTTCCCCTAGGGATCACATACATAAGCTGGTTTGGTGATCCGTTGTGGAATAACGAGAATTCTGTACAATATTACGTTGACGGAGTTCACACTGGCTCAATTGGGTCTTGGAATGGATCCTGGGATAGCAATAAATCGTATTGGCATATCCTTGGAAATGGTGGTATTTGTATTTCAGCACCAGATTTTTTTCTGTGGATGAGAGCACTGATAGGTGGAAAGTTAATTTCACGCGAATCACTTGATAGTATGTTTACGCCTGGATTGGATAATTATGGGTATGGATGGGTTATCCACCATACTTTATATGGTAGAATGATCTCACATAATGGAGGAAGCACACTGGGAGTCAATGCTACGGTGCGGTACTATGAAAATACCCAAACTACAATCATTATTTTCTCGAATATTGTAGATAATGGATTTGGACAAGCATTTCAGTTGGAAAAGGCCTTAGACAGAATTTTAGAAAACGATTCTCTCGTTATGCCCCCAAAACCTACAGATCTATTGGTCACCGATGTGTCTAAATTCCCTGAAGTTTTCGAATTTGGAGAAAGTGAGGGGAAGATAGGAACTCAAATGGTGGGAAGTTATATCTTGCAACTTAAAGGCCAAGATTTTTCGAACTTCATTTTTGACCCTGAAAAGGCTCAATCAGAAATTTACAAGGCGTGTAATAACAAAGTGGTTGAATTTGGACAATATATTGTGAGCAGAGAATGGGATAAGGCCTTTGCTCTCACACTGGATGGTACTCCCTCTGCAAATAGGGTTGGCATACTATCTCAGATATTGGATCATATTCACTCGGAATTTGGAGAAATCCATGGTGTCAAATGTTTGGGTACTATTCCCTATGCAAATTATTATGCCATGAGCTTGCTGTCAATTGAGGCTGAAAATGGAAGTCTTGCATTCCCTATAATCTGGGCAGATGAACGGAAAATACGGGGATTTCGACCAATGTTTACAAAAAGTCTTATCACATTTAGATTGATTTCAGACACTGACAACTCAATAATTGGCTATTCCATAGATTATGGAATTTCAATTCGTTTAAGCCTCCAAATTGATAACAGAATAATATTTACTAATATTAATACTGGAAAAACTCTGGTACTAAACTGAAATTAATTGTTGCTAAATTTTGGTTTATCAATTCCCATTTTCTTCATTTCAGCAGGGTATTTGTCGTGGAATATGCGTTCTTGAACAACGTCGCGAAGGTTTTCTGGGAACATAACTGGAATTTCGCGATCTATAATAAACCATTTCAATTCTTTGTCCTTGTTATGATACAGGACACCATCGATTATTTCATCTTTGATACAATTATAACAAGTATCTATATTGGTAATTTTTTCTAGCTTATCCTGGTCAAGGGGCTTTTCATCATCCCCTAAGGGATTTGAAACTAGATATTCTTTCTTCAGATAGCAGAAAAATTTACAAAGTAATCCATTGGGATGTGGATGCGGCAATTTCTTGCGTTTTCTCTCCTCCATCTTGAACACCTCGAGTTCTAATGGCCAGTTATCTGGATTGTCAGGATCCGCAAGAATATCCAATAATCGTCGTTGCAATGCTTCTTCTCCAAACTCATCATCGGAAAGATCATTATAATTATTATTATATATTTCGACGAGAATTAGCGATCGACAACATATATCTTTGCTTGGTAAATAAATAAGTCATCAAACACGATAACAGGGAATCATTAGTGATCGAGTCCACAAATTGATAAGATACGGAATTACTGATAATATGTTGAATGTTTTAGAGACTAAGTTCGCATTCAATAAGTTTACAGAGAAGAAAATAATTGATCTCACCACTAACGGAGATCGAATTTATGTATTACTTCATAACGAATTTTTGGTCTATGATCTCAACACCCAGAAGGTTGAATTTTATAGTTTAACAAATCTTGGGATCCAACCAACACGACTAAACATCAACCACCAATATCTGTTCATTGGTTATATAAATGGAACAGTGGAAATAAGAAAATCCAATAATGGATTTCCGTCGGTTAGAATAACTTCAGATCAAGATATGGGAGGTCCTGGTGACAGATCAGTTGTCAATTCTTCATTAGCCAAATATTTTTTTGTAAACACCAAAGAAACAGGTCTTCTCATTTATTCTCACCCTACATTCCTGAATACCAAATGGATTATGATTGAACTAGAAACCACGATAGCTGCGTATAGCTATTATTCTGAATTTCTCTATGTACTTACGTCGAAAAATGAAGTGCATATGTTAGATTTTACCAATTCCATACTAATCGAAATTCCGGTCCGAAGCTATCCATATTTTGATCTGTATTTTGATGGCGAATATCTCTTTATGATCTACAAACATGGTATTCATATCTATGAGGCAGCAAATAAACATCGAATGAAAAACTTTGTCAAATCAAAAATGGATCCAAGTTCAGTATTCGTAATTCCTCAAAGACATCAAATGATTGAAGAACGTCCTCCCATTCTCATTTTAAATAGCGATAAGATCATGAGATTACTTTGGAATGATGCGGACGAAACAGAGATACGACCAATGGCAAACCTAGAAAACAAAATTATATCAAAATTTAAGGAACGACTGAACTTTAGCTATGTGGATACTTCTCATCGCGATGATTTTATTGCCCATTTGACTTTGTTGACCGAAAAAGAGATTATCAAATATTCAATTTTTGAGCAATAGTAAATTTATTTTAACCACAGATTGTCAAAGATACGTTGAATAGAACCACGACGTCAGCGTCGTTTATACTATTATCCATAAACATATGAAGACTTACTTACTTTTTTAACTATTAGGAGGTTCGGTAGTGTAGTTTGAGTGCAATTCTAAACTCTATAAGTGAACTTGAGAAGGAGCTTATATTATTAGAAGGAACACTGCAAAACATAATTATTTGGGATTTGGGAGCCAATGAATTGGTCATTAACCTCAGATTTGCGGGTTCTAGGGACTATGATCATACTTTGATCGGAGGTCTAACTGCAACCATCAATGAATTTGGAGGAAGTGTGCCTGAACGAACCATTCGGTCGATCAAATTAGAAGAGTTGAAATTAATATTCACCTCGCTTTCTGGTTTGTTGATTGTTCTCGCAGTTGAGCCAGATTTTCAGGATGATCAATTTAAGACCGTGATTTACAATCTGTGTGATACTTATCAGTTATCCTTTGATTCCTTAGACGAGGGTAATACCCTTATTGATGAAACTGCGATAACTACTCAGTTAATTCTTAGTTTTATGTCGGAAGAAGTTAAAGTCGAGATGAAAATAGGACCAGTAGTCCAAGTCTATCCATATAAAATGAGAGAAATCGCTGAAAACAGAGCAAGTGATATTCTAGGAACACCGGTTATAGGAGACGAGGAAGATTTTGATCCCGATAATTACCAAACTGAAGAGTTCGCCCCGGGAGCTGAAGCTGCTAGTGAAAGTCAAGAGGATGTGGAGATACTGTCGAAGACCGAAGCCCTATACCACCTTTTGGACAAGTTTGTATCGACCTTTTCTGATGCTCAGCAAGTAACTTTGATCAGATTCACGTCTGATGGGACAATTCATAAGGTCACTGCGGGTTCGTTAGACCAGGAGATTGAGCAGAGAGTATACGAGACAGTTGTAGGGATGTTGCAAAATATAATTAAGCTACTTAGTAAATCTGAAGACTTTCGAACCATGGATTTAGAAGACAAATGGATTTATTTTCAATTTGTCAGCAACATCGAAAGCATATTATCAATTCTCTTTTGGAGAAACTGTTCTTGTGGAAGTCCTCACTGATCGCTGGGAGTATTATCCATTGGATACTTTGCGAGAACCTGACGCCTGCGAATAAATCGACGCAGCCGTTTGACAAACTTAAAAAGAATCGGCCTATCACGCAGAACTTTACGTATATAGCTGATCTTTGTTGGGGAAACTTTCTGCAGGTTCTCAGTAGAAAGGCTGGCTGGCT
>JACZSS010000145.1 GCA_022574115.1 Candidatus Heimdallarchaeota archaeon
CGCACAGTTAACCGCTTCTAACTTTTCATATGTTTTTGTGCCAATTCCAGGAATATCTGAGACTGGATCATTTTTCTTATGTGTGCTGGAAATAATCTCATCTTTCTGCAAAGCCTTGACTGTTTTAGCTACTACTTTTCCTTTTAGCTTCAACTCTGCATCTTCTATCCATTCGACTGCTTTGCTAATCGGTCTCCGAATATCTTTTGACAGTTTTTCAGGATCTGCTCGGCTAATGCTTTCTACATCTTTGTAGCCAAGTTCAGCCAGTTTAATTTCCGCTACTTTTCCGATTCCTCGTATTTCTGATGTTGGGGCGTTTGCATCTACCAGAGGCAAAAAATTGTCATGAGAGGCGAATTTACGCATTAAAGGATGTCCCACATCTTGCATTATTTTCGGAATGAGTTTAAACCATGTTTCGACCTTAGCTAGTGAACCATTAGTGATTTGGACGATTTCTTCAGGGTTTCGTGATAAAATCTGATCAATGTAGAATATATGCTCATTATTTAGCCGTTTTTCGAATGCCCGACCTATACCTTTGATCTCGATCACTGGAATCTCATTTTTTGATTTCGGAACGGACTTTTCGACTCTGGCGATTTCAGGCTCTTCGATAACGACATCGATTGGCAGAGGAGAAGGAGGAAATTCAGGACCTGGTAATTTACGTGGTATTCTATATCTTGGCATCTCCAGTTCAATATTAAACGGGATAGTAAGTGAAAACTCCTTGTCAGAATTTTGTAATGGACCTTTAATTTGAAATTTCCATTCTCCGAATGATCTAGTTGATTGAATTCTCGTTTCCCAAATATGCTCAGTTCCGCCTGATTTTCCAAAAAATCGTTGCAAATCGCGGTTGTCTTCCATAATACATTGAGATAATTTCCAATCTCCTGTATTGGTTAGACTGAGTGTAATTAGATCTCCGGGTTTGAAATTATACGCTTCGAAAGTTTTCTTCTTATTCCGAAATAATCTGAATGTTGGTAAGTTCTCTAATTCAGAATGATTTGGAGTTATTATCAAATAACCACCCTCAACTTGATGTCAAAATTACGTTCTTATATTTAATGTGCCTTAAAATTACATTATTGTTTGAAATGATAAGTAGAATATTAACCTCCCTTTGTCCCGCTCAGATCTGCGTATTTGGATTTAGATTATGAAGAAATTTAATACATATGGAAGTGAGTTCTCAAAGGTCTATGACCGGTTTTGGAAAGGGTTTGTTAATCAAATCGGTCCAAAGCTAGTTAAACTCTATAAGAATTATCCTATCTCGAAAACGAATAAAATTGTTGTTGACTTATGTTGTGGCACTGGGAGATTAATTCCCAGTATTATTGATGCTGGATACAATGTCATTGGAATTGATCAATCCGAAAACATGTTAGAGCTTGCTAAATCGAAACTCAGATCAGAAATGAACACCGGTGAAGTGTCGTTGCGTCATGGATTTGCACAATCATTTACCGTGGAGAAGCCTGTTGGTTTGGTGAGCTCCATATTTGACTCCCTTAATCATCTCGAAAATCTAGAAATTCTTAAGTGCTGCATTGATTTAGTATTTAGCAGTCTCGAATCTGGAGGCGTATTCATTTTTGATATGAATACGAAGAAAGCACTTTCCGATTGGAATTTCATTGACTTAGAGGAAGATGATGACGTTGTGGTCATGACTCAAGGAAAATACGAAGAATCCGAGTCCCGGGCTTATACCCGTGTTTTTGGCTTCATCAGATCTGATGGATCGTTATTTTCTAAATTCGACGAGATTATGTATAATTCACTTTTCAGTATTAATAACGTTACTAAGTTGTTATTGGAAGCTGGGTTCATTAATATTAATTTCTACAAGGAAACTAATTTTGAAGAAAAATTTTTAGGAGATCCCGAAACGTTGGATCGAGTATTTATTTCATGTACAAAATTTTAGAATTGACTGGTCGACTACTTGGATCCATTGAATGCTACTAGGTCATTTACAAATGATTAAATGAATTCACAAAAGTAAAAAGTTATTGACTGAAATTAATCCAGACTCATTCAAGCGGCATATCTATATTCTTGCGGTATCTGTTTCAATAGTTAACACTGGATTCGGTATCATTTTTCCCATATTTCCTAAACTGTTAGTAGATGTAGGTGGAGGAACTGCTCTTGATCTTGCCGTACTTCTTGCTACCTGGGCCACTGCATTTTTTATCAGTGCACCAATATTTGGTAACTTGGCTGATCGTTTCGGTAAAAAAAGAATTATCCTGTTGGGTTTATTTGGCTTTGCTGTGTCGAATTTCATTTATATATTTGCAACGAAATTATCACATCTTTTTATAGCGCGAGTAGCTGAAGGGATTTTTGCGGCAGCCATCCTCCCTCCTGCAATAGCGATGACTGCCGATCTAAGCCCAAAAGAGAGTCGTGGTAAATATTTGGGGATAATGGGTGCAAGTTCAACATCCGGTATAATTATTGGTCCTTTGATCGGTGGTTTTTTGTTTGAAGGTTTCGTTTTCGGAGAGTTTAGCCTACAGGGTTCTATAAGGTTACCGTTTTATATTTCTGCTTTCTTTGGATTTTTAGCTTTCGTTTGGAGCTTTTTCCAGCTACCAAGTTTACATTCGGATAATTCTTTGGACCGGATCTTGGAAAACTCCAGTCTAGCAAAAATGTCTGTTTTCAGTCGCATCGGTAACACATTGAGGCACCAAGTAAGAGTCTTGCCCAAACCCCTCTATATGTTCTTCTTCTTTATACTCTCTGAGATGTTCTCTATATTAGCATGGCTGACAATTGAACCGGGATTTATCTTTTATTTTTACGATGAATTATTATTGTCTCCAATAGATTTTGGTCTTTTTGTAGGTGCCTTTGCGGTAATCAACGTTTTAGGTCAAGCCCTACTCGGTAATCTATCTGATAAATTCGGGAGAAAGCCGGTCATGGTCGTAGGCCAATTGTTCAGTTTTCTATTTTACTACTCCTTACTCAACGCTCAAACATTGTCTGATCTGATTTTTGCCGTTATCTTTGTAGGAATTGGCAGTGGATTACGAGAGCCTGCTATGAAGGCTTGGTTATCAGATGTTATAGATGATAAGCATCGATCAACCGTGTTTGGGATTGAAGCCAGTCTCCTAAGCACTAGTCAAATATTTGGTCCCCTTATCGGTGGTTACGTTTACATAACACAGGGTATGAATTATCTATTCTGGATCGCGATTGCTATTAATATTGGAAATATCGTCCTGATCATGACATTGTGGTTTAACGAAATAGAAGTTGATACAGACTTAATTTTCAACGAACCAACTCCTGATTTCACCGAATGAATCAGTTAAGCTACCCAAATGCTGCAAAAAAAAGGTCAGCCGGTTGAAGTCATCGATCCGAGGTGGCAAATAAGATGATAAGGTTACTCTGTTAAACCTTGAAGAGAATTATATTTTGACCTCATGAGTAATTCTAACGCTTTTGCAAGAATTCTTGACCATAAACCTCAAGAGATAATTGGAAGGGAAAAAAAATTACAAATTTTGATTTCCATTTTACTGTCTGGCGAACATGTTCTCCTTGAAGGTGCACCGGGTACTTCGAAATCAACATTGTTGCGATATATCACTGATAAACTTAACCTACCGTTGTATCAAATTGAAGGATCAGCAGATCTCACTCCGTCAAAATTGATCGGTAGTTTTAATCCGAAGCTCGTTATTGAACAAGGTTTCAAACCAGAATATTTTGAGCTAGGACCTTTATCCAAAGCGATGCAAGAAGGTGGCATATTATACTTGGAAGAATTAAACCGCGCAGCTCCTGATGCAACAAATGCTTTAATTCGATCCATGGAAGAAGGTGAGATAGTGATTCCTAGATATGGAACCATAAAAGCACACAAGTCCTTTCGGGTGGTTACTGCGATGAACCCATTTGATGATACCGGCGTTACTCGAATAAGCAGAGCACTGTTTGATCGTCTTTGCAGAATCAAGATGGATTATCAATCAATCGAAGAAGAGGTTGATATCATCAAAGTTGCGGGCAATGGAGCTCCTGAATCTATAGTTGAGATTGGGGCGAGAATTGCTCGAGCAACCAGGTTTGATGATCGACTTCGACAGGGAAGTTCTGTTCGAGGTGCAATTAATTTCACGAGTATTGCTCCCACATTAGCTTTAATTAGAGGAGGCTATACCACTGAAACGATTTTGGATGCTGCTTTAGCTGCATTTACCGCAAAAATTTGGCTGGAAAATCCAAATCACAGTGAAGAGGAAATAATTCTTGAAATTGTTGAGAAAGTTTTGCGAAACCTCGATCAAACCTTCTTCAAGCAATTGAATTTAGATTTAAAAAAAAAGAAATAGGAGATCTCATTAAAGATTTATTGGAAGAGCTGGGTCAAGTAAAACGTATTGATGATGGTGAATTCATGGAATTCGTAAAGATGGAACATCTAGACGATGATGCCGATAACGATAATGGTCAAGATGACGATTCCAACTTGGAACTGTTTGATTCAACAATTTTTGCCGATCTTGAATTGTTTGGACAGGCTATGTGGCACGCGAATCCTGAATTCCGAGATAAAGCGAGAGATATGGCAGCTGAATTAATCATTCAGTTTATGGAGGGCTCGTTAGGTGTAACCCACTCATTACCGACTTATGTATCCCGTAGATACAAAGATGGAGATACTTTCGACTTAAACATTGATGCAACTATCGAACATGCAATTGAACACCCGCAGGAATCAATTGCCCCTTACATCTACCAGAGGAGACAATCTAGATTTCCAGTAGTGTTGATGCTAGATACGAGCTTTTCCATGAGCGGGAGTAAACTATTAATTGCCGGATTAGCAGTTGCTACTTTATCAAAACTGATACCGTCCAAGGATTTGTGTGTGATGGGATTTGCAAAAAACGTCTATCCGATTAAAACTTTTGATGAGGAAATTTCTTCGTTTAGTCTGATCTCACGTATTTTTGGTCTTGTCCCTGCAGGGCCAACGAATTTGTCTAAAGCGTTAATCGAAGGTGCAAAATTAGTCAATCCGTTTACACACAATTCACGATTAATTTTCCTGACAGATGCTGATCCTACCACTGGCAAAAACCCTTTAGTAGTTGCTGGAACCATATCGCAGTTAGATATTCTTTTGTTTCCTTATGGAAATGAATGGCTGGCAAAGAGACTGGCATTTGAGGCTGGCCTAGGAAATTTATTCCCTCTAAAAAAAATCGATGATGTGTTTTTTGCTCTTCAACAAGTACTTACAGTTCTACAATAGAATTCTATTGACCGATCCTTCTTTTTACTATTAACGAGTTGTCAATCTTATATTATGTATCAAGTAAATAATATCGAGATCAATTGCCGATTATTTCCACCAAGTATCAAATCAACATTAGATTGGTATTAACGATTCGACTGATTAGTGGTTTAGTTTGGTTTGGGACAGTTATTCGCCGTTTAGGATCAAATTATGGGAATTTTGAGGAGAGAATTGCAACTATGTCGGAAGGTACCACTATATTTCCCGAATTATTCATGAACCTAGCGGTGGATAATTGGTTCATTATTTATTTGATCGTAATTACGCTAGAAATACTTTCAAGCATAAGCTTACTAACCGGGACTTTAGCAAGAGCAGGCGCGTTATTTTCAACCTTGAATGGTTTCGGGATTGGTATGGCCGGTCTTGGGCTTGGATTAATTGATTTGATCATCCCCTGGTCTGTTGCATTACTTACTCTGGTATTGTTCTTATTTACCCACCCTGGCAGATTCAAGGGTGTTGATAGTATTTTGCATGAAAAAAATCTTCCTAGAATATTACAAATTTGGACATAGGATTAGAATGATTCAATGTTGATTGATTCAGGAAATAAGTTACTTCTGATTTGTCAAGGTTTCATACTCACCAATTTTGTTTTCACTGATTGTGAAATTATCACATTCTTGGTCTAAAGCTTTTCAATCATCAATATGATCTCTCTTGAATGCAGTTTGATGCCCGATACTTTCCCAATAATCTATAGTTACATATCTTGTATGATTTGTTTTATCCTGTAACAAGTAAGTCCTCAGATAACCTGCTCCTTGTCTAAAGAGTTCAACCCAGCCACCGTCTGTATTATATGCCTCTTCGAATTTATTTTTGTACTCTGCGAGGGCAAAATATTCCCAGATATACACATACACTATATTCGAAATGACTCCCGTGATACTTAATATCAGTTTATTTGAATATGATGATTACGCTGTATTATGTAGGTAATGTGTGGTCTTTAAATGAGGGGAATACATCTTCACCTACTGAACTAGAGCTGGTATCTATTGATTACGAATTGATGGAAAGAGTGAATCGATTAAAACAAGGGAAATCAGTTTCTGAATTTTTCTCGTTTTTATTTGACGGATATGAGACCGCGACCGAAAAAATCGGTTTCCAACTGACGAAAATTAATATCTTGGAAGAAATTAGTAGGTCTTTTTTAATTCGAACTAGATTGCTCTCACAAGACAAAACTCTTGGTTCATTCAAACGATAATCTCTTCTCGTTTAGAGCTGTACTCTAAGTTTATTAAATCCCAACTTAACGTTGACTTAATGTCTCTTACGTTGTTTTGTCCAGCCAAAATTGCACTAAAGTCGATTAAATGCAAATTAACAAATTTGGGATTGTGTTTCAAGACCCTTTTAAGCAACGTTTCAGAGCTTATTAAGATTAATATATTTGCACCGCTGATTTGAATGTTTATTGTGATAGCTCCACAACGTTGTCAGTTTCTACAAGATTGTCGGAGGAAAGAACAGGCTTTGTTGAACTCATAA
>JACZSS010000146.1 GCA_022574115.1 Candidatus Heimdallarchaeota archaeon
ACCTGATCGAAGTCGGGCGTCGCGTAAGGCCCCACGACTGCCCGCTGTAACTCTTCCGGGATGGATTTGAGCGCGAGCGTGATGAAGGCTTTGGGTACGGGCTGGCCGTCGTTTACGCCTTCGAGGATGCGTATCATCGTGTCCGGCGAGATCACTTTACCCGTCTCCGGGAGTTCGTCCAGCCAAGTGTGAATTTCGCGCAGCTTTGCGCGGTTCTCGTCTTCGAGCCAGTAGTTCTTGCCTTCGCCCACCAACACGACCTCAAGCGGCGTCGTGCCGCCGAGTTTTTCGTCGATTACGGTCATCCCCCGATGAATTTCGGTGGACTCAGCCTTGTTACTTTGCAGCACTTTCCAAAGCAATATTTTTCATCATTTTTAGTCGCTGATTATTCAGCTACAAGAGATCTTCGTACTAAATATCTCAACAAACTTGTCTCCGGATCAGAAATCAAGATCACCTCTGTAACAGGAACAGATATTTCGTTTAAACTTCATTCAGAAGTAATTAGCTATCCATTTCAACTCGACAAAAACCATGTCCTTTTTCCTTCGACCGAGATTGTGATGCAACTAGAACCTAATTCCCTAAATGGGAGAATAGTGATCGACAAATCCATTGGTGAGTTTATTGAATCAGGTGAGCTGTTAGATCCGTTCGGAAAGGTGATTAATAATATCGAACTGTATCTGAATGATGGTGAAATTGATAGGATAATAAGTTCTGATCGAATTGGAGATCGGCTTGAATCGGTTTTAAACAGTCTCCAGTCAGGAGAGAAAAAATTCTCAAAGTTCGGAATTGGGATCGGTCCTCCAATGGCTCATACGGGGTTTACCGAGGTTGACAAACTTCTTGACGGATTGTGTAGTTTTGGCACTTCTATTAATTCCCTTGAACTCATATGCAGTTTTAATGCGTTGGATGTATTATAACAAGGATTTGCTCTCATTTTCTTAATTGCCTTGATGATCATTCGTTCTCTCTAGGGTGTTAAGTCTTGCAGAATTACCTGCATTCTCTTAAATTGGCCTGGTGTAGAGATAGTTTTTACACTGTGCAGTAATTGTTGGTGTATAGTCAATTAAACTCATTTGAAGCTGAACTAGCTAGTTTTTCGAAGTTTTCCTCTTGCATAAATAATTCCCACACCAAGTAACCCTCCACCGACACTAATTCCAAATGCAAGTCCTGCGTTTGGACCCCCAGTTCCTCCACCTGCTGTTGAATTGGTTGGACTTTCCGTTGTTGTAGTTGTGCCTGTTGTAGTTGTGCCTGTTGTAGTTGTGCCTGTTGCAGTTGTGCCTGTTGTAGTTGTACCTGTTGTAGTTGTACCTGTTGCAGTTGTAGTTACACCAATAACCATTACTAATACTTGATCGGACGAGAAGATATTAAATTCATCTTGAACCAATAGTGTGTAGTTATAGCTCCCTGTACCTAATCCATCAATAGACTGTGAAATTGGTGTAGTTGAAGTCCAATTTCCGGTTGTAAAATTTAAATTATCTTTAAAAATAGTAAAATTATATGGATTAGTATCGGTAACAACCCATGAAATTGTATTTGATGTTGAACCTACCTCAATTGTTGGATCTGCAGGATGTACAATTAATGGTGCAGTTGTATCTTGGACTATAGTTACATATGTCGTGTTACTACCAATATTGTTTGATAGATCACTTGCGATGATGGTGAAATTGTAGATACCTACATTCAATCCAGTTATCACATGAGTAATTGTTGATCCAGAAGTCCAGTTTCCAGTTTCTATACTAATTTCATCCTGATAAATCGTGTAATTTTTGGGTTCTGGCTCGCTAATCACCCATGATATTTCATTGTTGGCTGATCCTATTTCAAACGTCTTATTTCCCGGACCTGTAATGACGGGAGCACTGAGATCAACTTGAGCCACTTCAGAAAATCCACAACTGTCAATGTAATTCTTTTTGGGGCCATTTAAACTAGCTGAAATTTGTATTTCTACGAAATAATACTGGGGCGTGAAACTAGGTGTAATTAGTATTGATAATTCCTGCCAACTTACCAAGTCCACGGATTCGGATGAAAAACCACTTGTGTTCAGTGCAGAGGTTGAACCATTAACGAACAACCCCAATTTAACAGCGCCATTAACATTGTCAAAAACTTGACATGAAAATAAATAACTCATTGATGGATTCGCAGTAAATGTCCTGTTCTGCCAAATATTTAATCCTAGTGCACCACCTACTTCCAATGAAGAACTCCCAGTGACAAATATGCTAAGCTCCTGAGCAATGGTTATGCCAGATGATACATCCCAATCATCTGGACTACCAGATGACCATGATTCAAATCCCGGATTTAAGAGACTATGATCAATAGCAGAGCTATTGGGTACATACAACCCCATAATTAGTAGTGATATAAATAATAAACAAATCGTAATATGAGACCTTTTGAGCACTGTTTTAGGTGGATTCACAATTAGCAGGTCATTCCAACGATTTATATTATTTATCGTAAAAAGATAATATTGGGTTCCATCTATAAAATAATCATCACTTATTCAAAAAATCTCTAGATATATTTGTAGTTAAATGAGAGATCTGATTATTCGTGAACTGCCCTGTCTTTAAGTAATTCAATTTTAGATACATAATTACACAATATGTGTACGTAAAAGTCATCAAGAAATGGATTTCACCTTTGCCAAGTAGCTGAATATATTTCTAATAGATCAAACTAGTCTTTTCCGTCTGAAGTAACGATTAATAATACCTAGAGACAAAGCAAAAGCGACGGCTAAAATTGGAGAGTCCCCATCATCTTCTGTTGATGAAGTTGAACTCGTTGTAGTTGTACTTGTAGCAGTTGTGCCTGTTGCAGTTGTGCCTGTTGTAGTTGTGCCTGTTGCAGTTGTACCTGTTGCAGTTGTAGTTACACCAATAACCATTACTAATACTTGATCGGAAGAAAATCTATTAAATTCATCTTGAACCAATAGTGTGTAATTATAGGTGCCTATACCTAATCCATCAATAGACTGTGAAATAGGTGCAGTTGAACTCCAATTTCCGGTTGAGATACTTAAATCATCTTTAAAAATAGTAAAATTATTTGGATTAGCATCTGTGACAACCCATGAAATTGTATTTGATGTTGATCCTACTTCAATTGTTGGATCTGTCGGATGTACAATTATTGGTGCAGTTGCATCTTGGACCATAGTCACATAGATTGTATCCGTAGCAATATTGTTTGACAGATCGTTTGCTATGATGGTGAAATTATAGATACCTACATTCAGTCCACTTATCAAATGAGTAATAGTTGATCCAGAAGTCCAGTTTCCAGCATCTATACTAATTTCATCCTGATAAATCGTATAATTTTTTGGCTCTGGGTCGCTAATCATCCACGATATTTTATTGATCGTCGATCCTATCTCAAATGTCTTATTTCCTGCACTTGTAATGACGGGAGCACTGAGATCAGGTTGAGGTACTTCAGAAAATACACAATCGTCAATGTAATTTTTTTTCTGGCCATTTAGAATAGTTGAGATTTGTATTTCTACGAAATAATATTGGGGTGTGAAACCAGGTGTAACTAGTACTGATAATTCCTGCCAACTTACCAAGTTTACGGATTCAGCTGAAAAACCACTTGCGTTCAGTGCAGAGGTTGAACCATTAACGAACAAACCCAATTTAACAGCGCCACTATTATCGCTAAAAACTTGACATGAAAATAAATAGCTCATTGATGGATTCGCCGTAAATGTCCTGTTCTGCCAAATATTTTCACCTACTGCACCACTTACTTTCAATGAAGAACTCCCAGTGACAAATATGCTAAGCTCCTGAGCAATGGTTATGCCAGATGATACATCCCAATCATCTGGACTACCAGATGACCATGATTCAAATCCCGGATTTAAGAGACTATGATCAATAGCAGAGCTATTGGGTACATACAACCCCATAATTAGTAGTGATATAAATAATAAATAGATAGCAATATTAGACCTTTTGATTAATGTTTTCGATGGATTCACAATTAACAGTTCACTACAATGATATATATTATTTATCGTAAAAAGATAATATTGGGTTCTATCTATAAAATAATTATGCCTTATTCAGAAATTCTCTAGACAAATCTAGTTAAATGAAGGGCTTAATTATCCCTGAACAAGCCTGTCTTTGATAAATCAATTTTAGCTATCTAATCACATATTAGATATACGTAAAAGTCATTGAGAAGTGGTTTCCACCTCTATGCAGCAAGCTGAATATATTTCTAATCAATCAACTTTGTCTTTTCCGTCTGAAGTAACGATTAACAGTGCCTAGATTCAAGACAAAACCGATGACTAAAATTGGATAGTTCGTTTCATCTATTGATGATGAGGTTGTATCTGCACAGTTGAGTAGACGAGGTGAGCTTTTTTGGCAAGTTAGTAGTTAGTGACCCGATATCGATCGATTAATTCAAATCTGTAACTACTCGCACAAACTCGATGATAAATTTCGAACTCACCGACGAGCAAAAGATTCTACGGGAATCGGTTCGTGAATGGGCAAGAGAAAAAATAGCGCCTAAAATACCTGATATGGATGTTGCGCAGAAATATGATCGAGGGATCATGGACGAAATGGGTGAGCTTGGTTTCTTAGGAGTAAGTATACCAGAGAAATATGGCGGAAGTGGAATGGATTATATTTCTACTGCAATAGTGTCGGAGGAACTAGAATATGTTGACAGCTCCCTTCGAGTGGTGATCTCCGTGCATAATGGACTCAACAGTCTAGGAATATACCAATGGGGCAATGAGGAACAGAAGCAGAAGTATTTGGCCACTCAAGCACAGGGCAAAAAACTCTCTACTTATGGGTTGACTGAACCAAATGCTGGATCTGATGTAGGAGGGATGCTCTCGAATACAAAAGAAGATGGTGATTTTTACATATTAAATGGAAATAAGATATGGATCTCACTTGCTGATACTGCAGATAACTTCATTATTTTTGCGAAATCTGACATATCCAAGGGTTCAAGGGGAATTTCCTGTTTCATCGTCGAACGCGAATTTAATGGCGTATCAACCGGTTCGATTAAAAATAAATTGGGGGTTCGCGCTGGAAATACTGGTTTTATCAATTTCGATGATGTTCCCATTCCCAAAGAAAATCTACTGGGCGAGCTTGGTGAAGGTTTCAAGATCGCCATGTCTTGTTTAGACAATGGACGGTTCACTGTAGCAGCTGGAAGTGTTGGATTGGCTAAGGCAGCCAGAGCTGCCTCTGTTAAATATTCAAAGGAGCGTAAAACTTGGGGTAAGGAAATTCGGGAGCACCAATTGATTCAGAGACTGATCGCCCACATGAGTAGGGGTATTGATACAGCCGAGTTGCTTGTATGGAAAGCTGGTTGGCTCAAGAATCTAGGCCGAAGGAATACGCGAGAAACTGCCCTGGCAAAATGGCACGCAACTAATATTGCATCCCAATGTGCTGATGACGCAATCCAAATACATGGATCCTATGGCTATAGCAATGAATTTCCTGTAGAACGCTACTGGCGTAACGCACGAGGTGCGAGAATTTATGAGGGAACTGATCAGATTCAGGAAATTATGGCTGGTCAATATGCGACCGGATTACGAGAAGACAAACCCTTGCGAAAAGAGTTGCCTGGATGGACACCTGAGGACTAGCAATGCCAATATTGGCGATTAATTAATAATAAAATCTTAGTCATGTGAACTTAAGATACCAATAATCTCTGTAATTAACCCTAAACAAGCTTTGATTGTGATCCCTAAATGATCCAATGGAGGTGCAACTTCCATTAAGTCCACAATTCGAAGTTTTTTTGGGATGGCAGCAATATATCTCATTAATTGACTCGTGGTAAGTCCGCCACCTACTGGTGTACCTGTTCCAGGTGCGTAAGCAGGGTCCAATACATCGATATCAATTGACAAATAAAGAAAGTCAACTCGATCGGCAATTTCATTGATCTTATCCTGAAACTGCTCCATATCAAAATTCGAGTCTTCCAAGTCGACCATCCGAAGTTCGTTGATCGAAGTAGTATCAATAATCTCCTGTTCAGATGATTCCATGTATCTAGTACCAACCAACAGTATATTCTCGTGATCGACATTGTGCAATTCCACAGCCCGCCCCAAAGGACTCCCATGCGAAAACCGAGAACCCAGTGCTTCTGGTAGAAGATCTCTATGAGCATCAAACCATATCACACCCACCGTTCCTTTTTCGGCCAAAGCTTTGATACTTGGAAATGTACAAGAATGATCCCCTCCGATGAACAATATTGGGGCTGACGAGCCGTTGAGTAAATGACCTATCCCATCTTCAATACTTTGCCTGGTTTTACCACCCTCAATTGGATACAACGGAATATTTCCCACGTCTGTAATAACAACTTGATTAAGATCAATTCCTCCTCTTGATATGGTTTGCATGTCTTTTGATGCTAATCGCAACTGAGAAGGTGCAAAAGATGCTCCCTTTTTACCTGAGGTTGCACTTTCATACTCTGCTCCAACAATTATTAGGTGTGCCTCATCAATAGGTACCCCTTCATAGACTAATCCCCCAAAAGAGCCGTAGGCATTATCATCAAATTCCATTTCTTATTTTCTTATGATAAATATCTTAAAAAGAATTCACATCTGATGTGCAAAATTTGGATAATTAAGCTGTATGGTCATTGTCGATGAATTCATCACCTTACTATAAAATCTAAGCGATCGTTCAGAACAATGGCACGTGGTGAGCTTGGTTGCTTCATCTATTTCTTTACAAAATATTT
>JACZSS010000147.1 GCA_022574115.1 Candidatus Heimdallarchaeota archaeon
GGCGTGACACTCGCCGGACAAGTTCGTGCCCGGTTCAGTGACCTATCCCAGAGGCAATCCAATAAACGGGCCATACGGGGTTGTCAGGGTGGAGATCAGGGTTCTGGGCAGCGTTGAGATCATGAGGGCTATCGTGGACCGGATCGAGTGTAAACTCAACGTGTTCAACGAGGACGGGGTTTATAGAAGCGTTATCTAATCGCAGCACTCTTCGCCTCGCACGCCTTCCACGCCCTCCTTTAGAAGCCACGGCACCATGAGGAGCGCTGCCAGGGGATCGGCCCACCACCATCCCGGGCCAGCGTTGGCCACGAGGCCCAGGAGCAGGGCAAAGGACAGATACGAACAGGCCAAGGTCTCTTTCGCTTCGGCACGCAGCGCGCTGCTTCCAATCTCTCTCGCGGCGCGGAACTTACCCAACGACACGAGGGGCATGACGACCAACGACACCGCGGCCAGGGCGATGCCCAGCATGCTTTCCTCTGGCGGATCCTGCGCCCACAGCGTCCACGCTGCTTGTGCGACGACGTAGAGCGCGAGCACAAGGAATGTCAGGCCGACGAACCGCAGGACACGGCGCTCGGCGTGCTCCACGGTTTCGGGCTCGGCGCCTCTTGCCTCGACGGCGAGGCGCCATAAGAGAACGGACGCGGCGGCGAACTCGATCACGCTGTCGAGGCCGAAACCTATGAGTGCAATGCTACCGGCAGCAAACCCGGAGGAGAGGGCAACGCCCGCCTCGATGACGTTGTACGCCATGGTCGCGCCCACGAGCCACAAGCCGATACGCATCCAGTTGCGGGGCGCCACCAATTCACTCATCAGGCCTCTCTGAACGACCACGTAGTGTCCGGAAACACGATCGGCGCACGTCCCGGGCAATGCTACACGGTCTCGCCGCCCTCCGATAGTTGTCGATTGTTCCGGTGAGTAATTGCATGGCTCGTGTAATACTTTCCAAATCATTCTTAGCTTTCTCACTGATTTCTTTTCTAGATTGCTTAATCTCATTAGTTGTTGAGATTGCGTGTTGTGCAAGGCGACGCAAGTTAGTGGATACAACTTCGAACCCAATTCCCAATTCGCCTGCTCTTGCTGCCTCGATCCCGGCATTCAAAGCGAGCATCCCCGTTTGCTTACCAATGGATTTAACCGCAGCGGTGACATTATCAATGGAAAGCAGCGCTTCATCAAAGACTGAGGTAAAGTGATCTAAACTCTCTGAAATCTGGTTGATATGTGATTGTGATGCTCTGTAGTCAGAGGTACTACCCTCACTTTCAGCTAACTGCAGAAAAAGACGATCGAGAATGTCCCTTGTGTTTTCGATGTTGTGAATTGAGGAAACAAGATGATTAAATGAATCCAAAGTATTTTCATTTAAAGTCGAAGTTGTTAAATGCAGATTGTGTCTTACATCCTCAATACGATCAATTAGAGTATTGTCAGAAGTTGTAATCAAAGACGGAATTTCACGAAGATCTTTTTCATGAAATTTCGTGACATATTCAGAAACAACTCGCATCGGTTCCTTGTAATTATTTCTAAAGTTTGTGTTGAGTAAATACAGCGAGATTAGGAACACAACTAATCCAAGGATACTAAGTGAAGCATTCCCAATAAACCGAGATGATGAGATAACAGCAAATAGTCCTGAGATGACAGTTATAATAATATACATTTCAACTTTATTTGACGTTGTTTTGGTTTTGGATGTTGCAACTTCTTGTGCCATGTCAAAATCATCAAGATCATCCCAAAAATAAACAAATTTGTCCTCGGCTGTTGTTTCTTCACGGTTGAATATTCCGAATACTTTATCCAGTAACCCTCTACTTTTATTTGCCATTGATCAATGCGATATTAGGTCCAATGTTGAATAACTTTTCTTCTGACAAAAGGGTGAATGAGAAGAAATGAGATTTTTGTCAAAACGCCAAATTTCTAGCTTTTTATAATTTCTCAATGAATTGTTTAGCGATTAACTTAATTCGCAAACTACTTTTGGTGGCTCAGTGGGTTCTGCATCTAGTAAATTCGATCTCCCTATTCAAAATATCTTTATTTTAGATGGAGCTGGCATTCCAGTCTTTATGAGGGACTATTCCGAGATTCTCCTTACCAATGAAACAGATTCGGTCCTGCTCGCGGGTTTCATCACAGCTATTGATATTTTCAGCAGAAGCTCACTAAAAGGAAAACTTAATGATATCGGGTTAGATGAGAAAAGATTTTTTTTCTCAAAATCACATGGTGATTATATTTTTGTCATATCAACAACTTCTCCAAACAAAAATGTGATCGAAGAACTGCTAGTAAAAATCGTTAATCACTTGCAAAACACACTTACAATCGCTATAACATTAATCGAAAGTGTGGCATTAGTTAATAATTTACAAATTAGAGAACTTATACTAGATTTTGGGCAAACCATTGATACCTGGGTTTTAGAATCGTCATTAGAATTCAGTGATATTGAATTAAACTATGAAGAGGAAGGATTAAAGCTCAAAGACCGAGTAAACCAAACAAAATTTGATTCAGTCGAATTTCAACGAATGATAAAATCAATTGAAGATAAAACCAGAAATTATTTGGATAAATTGAGCAATATTTGATTCAAATTAACTATTGGGATTTTCCTCAGCTACAATATACATTTTTTCTTCGATTAATTTTATCTCTGCCTTGAGTTCATCATTCACAATAAGTTCGGTGACAAGTCGTTCTACAGTTTCCGTGTCTTTACCCAAAGATTCCGCCAAAGCACTCAACTGAACCATTTTTAATTTTTGCACTTTTCTGGCAAGTTCTAATCGATCAAATTTTCGAAGAGTTTCTTCTGGAAGAATTAAACCGGTGGATTGAGCAATTGCATCTTTGTCCCCCGTTTCCCAAGCGTTTAGAACCTCAGTAATAATTGTATATACACTTCCAGTCAATTTCAGGAAATTTGCCCTTCTTACAATTTCCTCAGCCTTATCAATTGAAAAATTGGTAACAAGCTCGATTGCAACACTTCCTGCGTCGAATGTTGTCAGAATATTCCATATTTGTGCGCTAGATCCAGGTTCCTTATCTAAAATATCTAAAAATACTTGGATTGCAACTCGAGAAAGTTTTCTAGAATTGATAACGAGCTGTATAATGGTTAGTTTAGCGATTTCAACTATAGCAGGTGTGGCATCACTAGGATTTGAGAGTTGTCTCGCCAACCCCCGAATTAGTTGTTCTGAGAGTGATGGACCAATTTCAGTCAGAACACTGAGGTTCTGAATTAATCTTCGTCTAACGTCTTCCTGCCCATCAAAAACTGCTGACAACATCTGTTTAGTAAGAACTTGGAGATATGTTTCCCTTCCAACTTCTGAAAGTTTGAATATTGTTTCAGCACCAGTACGTCTGGCTTTGATGGTTCTGGCGCTAATCCAATTGCTCAGCAGTGTTTGAGCGATCTGGACCTCTTTGTCGCTGTCTTCTTTACTCTCTGCAATTAACCATTCAAGCGCTGGGGCATTTTTATGAGTGAATATTGACTCAATTCCACGTTTGACGGCATCTACCCAGTCTTCTTCTTCCAGTTTACCGAATGATGAATCGTCGGACTTGGATAATGCACTTGTAGGTTTACGATCCAATTTATTGGTTTCCTTTTTGTCTTTTACAATAACCTCTCGGGTAGTGGTACCTTGCACCGATGTGCTTTCCTCAGGGTCGGCAAGTATCTCTTCTAGGAGCGGATCTTTAACATGAGATGATTTTTTGGCTGATTTACCCTCTCCCGCTTCTTCAGGGGACTCGGCCAGCTGAGAAATCGTCTTTTTTAGAACTATATCTTGCTCAGGAGTGTTTGACTCACCCGTCCCTTCATTCGTCGATTTCGTTACCTCTGTGGATGAAGTTGCAACGACCTCACTTTTGTCCCTATCCAGCAGATCATTGAAGTTACCAACACTAAAGATCGTTTCGAGTAAATGAGGATTTTTTGTATCGCCATTTTCAGATAAATCGCTAACTAGAACGTGACAACCGACTTCTCGCAAGTTGTCTACATGTTCTTTATCCGATTTGTCAATAATGATGTAGTCAGTTAAATCTGCTATATCCTTACCCAAATCATCTAGTGTAGAACCAAAATTCAGAGTTTCCGCGATTTCATGTTCTACCTCTGAAGCGACTCTATTAACTTCAAATGGCCAAATCAGAACGATTTTGGTACTGATTTTCTTAATTTGTTTTTCCAATTCCTTTGCCTTGACTAATATGCCGAATGATGTTATGTCCGATGGATATATAACTATCAAATCGCTTTCTTGTATGGCTTTTTTTCCCTTCTCACCCAGTTTAACTGTTTCTAAGTCGTCCAAGTTCTCTATTGTCAGTTTTTTTTCATCATATTTCCTTTTCGTCTTGTCTGGAGGAGGTGGGGGGTTTTCTTTGAGCAATTCATTTTGTGTCGCATAAAATCTTAAGGGTGCATATTTCTTATTTTTAAAGGCAAGAATTTGAAATTCATCATCAACCAACGGGATCAGCGAAATATTCTGTCTTTTAGTTTCTTCCAGCAATATTTGATATGCCATCACCAAATTTTGAGAATTTTGTTCAATTTGATTTACATGGTTGACAATTGCCAAGTCTTCTTCCGAGAGGGTTAGACGGTCATTTTCCATAAGTAAATTTTTCAATGAATCGCTAAGAGAATAATTAGCAGGGGATATAATCTTTAATGCATTTTGCAGTTCGTCTCTATAGTGTTGAGACGCTGCATTTTCAACCTTCGGTGGGAGTTCGTAATCTAACAAGTTGAAGCAGACGATTGACAAATCGATTGCGTCAGATTCCAGCAGCGATTCTAAAACCTCTGGAGCCTCAGTACCGACAGTCAAAACCGTGATTTTCGGACGTTCAGTCATTGGTTCCCAACCAAGAAAGATCGAAGGTTCTAATCTAAATCGACCTTAGTAACTACTATTTCAACTTGGCGATTAATAAGTTCCGATTCATCGCTGTCAAAAAAAGAAGAAAAACTAACTTAAATCTTGTAATACTATAGACTTTCGAGCCTTTAATCCTAAAATTTGATGTTTTTAGCAAATGAATATATTTTCCGATATAGGTTAAAAATTAGGTAATATTATATTTCAAGTCATTTTGACAGGGCGTTCATGATCGTTTTGAATATATTTTCCAATTCATCAAGATTTAGTTTGACTCGACGCCCGTATTGCGTATCAAAGTATTCCTCACCAGTTGTTAGGGCTAGAATAGTCATTTTTCGATCGTTACGTTCGTCAAGTCGGTAGATTTTGGTAACCGCATCTTTTGATTTCTGGGTATCACTCGAGTTATTTGCTACGAAAAATAGATGAGCATCCGTTTTAATGTGAGCAAATATCTTATCGGCCAGATTCTCATGGTTTCCATAGACTTTATGTGGCGCATGATTATAGACAATTATTACAGCATCAGCAATTTCAATGAATTGATGCCATTTTTGCACTGTCGGGGCATCCAGCTCATAATAGTTAAACTTGAAATCACCATCAATTTTAGCAGCAATGGCGTCAAGAAATTGAAAATCTAATCCTTCATGTGTGACTTTGATTGGGGGCGCTGTAAATTCGTCAGTCCCAAAAGCATGAATGTATTCGGACATTATGGTGGATTTTCCACTCGACATAAGTCCAGTTATTAGAATATAAAAATTCTTCACAGTAACCACCTGTCTACAAGAGTGATAGCTCTATTTTCGGAGGTAATAAAAAGTACTTTTCTATCATCTTCCTGACCAATTGTAGTGAACAATTGATTTTACTAACAATGATCAACCGATCTAGGTCAATTCATCCATCGAAAATCCAAACTCTTCGTCATCCCCATCATCTTCTTCGATATCAGACTGATCAAATGAGCCCAAAGATCCATTCTGGTTCTTTTTCATCGGGAAAAAGGTCGAGGGTATAAATGAATAATCAAATCTTACTAAATTATCTTTAATGGCAATTTGCATTCCCCTGAGTTTTTCAATTTCAGCCACAGCTACGAGAGCAGCAGACGGGTCTTCTTGAAGTGAGCAATATCCTAGCAGTCCCAAGACAGGTAGTTCCATCTTAGTTCCTTGAGTAATAAAAGATGATAACGGTCCAATCATCGGTAAGTGATCCAGAAGGGTTCGAGGAGTATCATGAACTTTTTGCCATTGTGGTGAAGGCACAAACGCAGCCCAATCAATGGAGCCATTCACACGCGTATCTTCTTTGAGGCCACCAATGATGATATATTCTTTGCAATTCGAGAAGCAGATTTAGCAGGAAGGCATTTACATATTGGTTATTTGACTACTGATGTTATTAGGTGTTCTTTCTTTGCCAATGATCTTGATACTACGATAACAGTTACTGATACTGGTTGGCACCATATTGCTTGTACATATAACTGGGTCACAAATGAAAGAAAGATCTATCTTGATGGGGTATTGAACGCTAGTGATGTTGTGGCTTCAGATCCTGATCTTGATATTCCAACTTCTACTTCAATAGGAATACAAGGGGATTTGACAAGTAATCCGTTTGATGGTACAATTGATGAAGTTGTTGTTTGGAATATGGTTTTGGAACCTGCGCAAGTTCTAACTTTATTCAATAACAGAACAGACATGATTCATGCTGATCAAACACGATTCGGCCAGACCTGGAGTGCGGAAGTTACTGTTAACAATAATTATGAAGATACTGATCCAAGCGTGAGCAATAATATTGCAGTTAGCGGCAATTTGACTATAATAACGCCAAGCATTGATGCGGTTGTTTTGAATTCTACCTTGCTTG
>JACZSS010000148.1 GCA_022574115.1 Candidatus Heimdallarchaeota archaeon
AGAAATGGCCTAAATAATAATGAACATTTTAACTGGATTGGTAGCGTGTATTATCATTTTAATGCTGGAAATATTAAGGGTGCCGTATTCGACGTGGTAAACAACACTAATCCACACCCTATTACTGTGGAAATGTTAAGACTTGGTTATTCAAGAATTGCAACTTCGTATCGATCACATGAAGATAATGAACTAATTACACCAAATGCTCATATAATTGCTGACTGGGATGTAACATTTACGGAGCGAGCTCGAGGAATAAAAATTTATGAAAAATTTCCGGAAGGTCCGTATGGTGGTAGTTTGATACATTTTGGTTTTTTTGGATCGAACTATTTTGCGGGGAGTTATTCCAGCAGGGTGGCATTGGTTAAGGCTATATTTCATCAAGCTGGATATCTCGATAGTCCCTGGATACGTTATCCGTATGATGGTGCGGTTTTAAACGGAGAAGTGATACTTGATTTCAGTGATAAATGGCAAACTAGTGTATACTTAGATGGAAGTTCAACATTATTAACTAAAGGTTCAGATTTGAGTTATTTGGCAGAGGGTAACCACACCGTCGAAGTTGATTTTATGATCGATGATGTGTTACATCGTAGAGCAGTCAGCTTTGTCATTGATCGAACACCTCCATCCTTTCGTTTTAATGGAAACACATCATTAAATCTTCCCGATGACTTAACGATAACTCCTCTACTAATTAGTATGGTAGATGATAACTCCGAGCTGATGAAAGTGATCCATAACCGTGAAGATATTCCCTATTCGGGTTTATACCAAGTGAAAACGACTGGTGAACAACTCTCTCTGAATTATGCTACGAACATCGACACCAAATACATTATCTTTGAGGGGTATGATTCAGCCGGAAACCAAAATTTAACCGTTGTTCCATACAATACGTCTGCTACGATAGCTGATCTGCCAAAATATATGCAACCTTCTCATACTAGAGTAAATCTAACCAGTTTGAGGGTGGATATTCCCATTATCTCGGATACGATGACAGCATATCTTGACATTTCGGATAACTATGGTGTAACTTGGACGAAATATGAATTTACAGAATTTAATTCGTCGTCAAATCTTCAATCGGCATACTACAATAGAGGAAAAGCGAGTATTTGGTATCGCGTCGGCGTGATAAATAATGGTTCGACACTCTATTATAGGAATATAAAATCGTATCAGTGGGACACGATCATTCCCGTATTACAATCTCATAATCTTTCTAGTTATCCGAATGCTGATAATCCGTTTGAAATTGATTTCAGGCTCTCGCAATATCAGAACATGAACGTTACTCTTCATTATTTCGATCAGTCCAATGAGGTAGTTTTCACTGGTGTCACTACAAGTTATTCTTCTACAAATTTCAAAGTTTTGGGTAAAATTCCAACTCTAGAAGATGGTTTCTACAAGCTGGTGATCGTACTAAATTCCGGTTTTTCAAATACTAGTTTTACAATTCCAATTCAGATTCAACAAAAGTTTGTCTCTGAACCTATCAAGAATTATTCTGTAGGTGTATTCGAAACATTTCAAATCAACTTACAGAATTTGGCCGGTGAGGTGAAATTGTGGACTGCTGTAATTCAAGAGGAGGATAAGATCCTTTTAGCTGTTTCTTCAGAATATATCACTTCAATAATATTGAATTTTCAGACGGTAAGAAACCTAATATTATCGGTTATTTCTAATGGTGGTAAGCTAATAAAGGCATTTCATATAGAGTCGATTTTAGATACATCTGCTCCAGAAATCATTGGAAAAGGGTTAGTTAGCTATTTTGAAGAATTACAACACTCCAAGTTCGTGAATTGGACTTTAAATGACCAAAGTGGTGGTTTTTACGCACTTTACCTGGATTCTATTATTATTCTATCTGGTGAATGGACCGATGGGTCTAATGTAAGTGTGGATACTCAAGATTTTCAAATTGGAAGCTATAATCTGACACTTCATGCTCGTGACTATTATGACAACGAACTCGTATTTACCACCTTGTTAGATATTCATCCAGGAATACCAGAGTCGCCCGAATCCTTAGTTGAAACCGATACAACGATTTTGTCAGTAAATAATTCCTCACTTAGCCAAACTACCAATCCTAATAGTTCAGAACTATCTGATCCTTTGTCTACTTCATTAGATAAATCTACAAATGGCGATTCGAATTACATGCCCGGATGGCTGGTTGTTGCAACACTAGGTGTTGTACCTTCCTACAGACTATTCTTAAGAAAAATGAAAATGAAACGCTAGGTCATCTCCCTAGTATTACTTGATTCTGATAATCTGATGGCTTGAAGATTACGCTAAAACTATTTTATGAAAATTTTTTGATGTATTCCTTCCCGTCTAATACCTTTTTTGAAATACACGAGAACTTTTTTCGAACTTGATTTTCCAAATCGTTTGGCAATAGATCCTGCCACTCGTTGATCATTATCCGGATAGGTAAAATACACTTTTTGACCAACAATTTGATCAGAGTTGAATTCAGCCTCCAATTTTACAACGACTTGTTTATTATGAACGACACGTCTGCTTCTCCGATGAGATGAAATTTTACCTAAATAGGTGCCCCTTTCCACAACAACTCGCAGTTGTTTTGCGGTAGCTTTTGCAGTTGTACCTCTTTTTCTTGGATCATCCGCAGTTGTAAAGGTGGTGGTGGAGTAATAATCAACTATCTTGTCTTTTTTCCGAGTGATCTTTTCCCGCTTTTTCTGGACTTTTACGACTTTAACAGGTCTTTGTCCCTTAATTTTTGCTTCAGCCGGTTTGATAGCTTTGATTGGTTGTTGTGGTGTGGGAATATCCCTCGTAATTCGCCTCGCACGAGCCATTTCTTCAGCACGTATTTTCTTACGCTCGAGTTCTTCCGTACTAAGTTCGCGTGCTTGTACAACCCAACCTTCCCTTTTTTCTACTTCTTCTGCAGTTTCAGATACATCTATAGCATCAGGTGCAATTATTTGCATTCCTCGCTTCTTTTTGTTCGGAATACCTTGAGGCATTGGCGAGGATACAACCGTTGCTTTTTGCTTTGGTTTTTTGACTTTCTTGGATTTTACGTCTTTTGATACTTCTTTCTTTACCGGTTCCTCTAATGGAATATCAGCAAGGCCTGAATCATCTAAGCTGAGTTGCTGTTCAATACCTAATTGCTGCCGAGCATTGTTGATTATTTTGACAGCGGTAGTTTTACCAATTCCCATCATCAGAAGACTGTCAACGTGAGCGTTAGCAAGATATGCTGCAGTTACGATGCCGCTTTCCTCTAATGTTTTTCGGGTTTTTGGTCCTACACCTTTTACCGTGCTGACTGCAGCTAGTTCCGGTTCAGCTGGTTTTATCTTGACCTTCTTTTTGACCTTTTTAACAGGTGTTTTCTTGGGTTTTTTAGCTTTTAATTCGCCAATTTCATTGAGCCCATCGGTTTTAATATCATCGAAAGTCTTATCTTTGACTTCGCCAACCATCTCAATTGCAGTCGTGATAATCTTGGTTGCTGTGGCTTGCCTGACTCCTGCATCGATAAGATTATCTACATTTGCTACCGCCAAATCTTTAGCAGAATTAATTCCCGCTTTCTTTAATTTGATTGCTGTTGCAGGACCTACTCCCCTAACATCAGTAATTTCAGCCATACCTAACGATACAAATAGATTTGATTTCTATTTAAAATTGAAGTTACTGACTCTTAGGAATAGTTCTTAATGGATCAATGGTCCCTTTCCGAATTCAAAGGGCTTAATCTTCTCCAAGACGCTTTTTCAGATTCTGAATCATTTCATCATAACGAGTTATTTTTTCCATGAAACTTGTTGAAAGCTCTCCTTGTATACGCTCATTTTCCTCTCGTTCTGCTTTTATTTTATTTTCCAGCTCCTCTATTTTCATTTTGTATCGCTTGATTTCTTCGCTGGAACCAACTGATTTGTTTACTTCTTCCATAATTGAGTCTAAGGTCAGCCCTTCAGCTAGTTTGGATTCCGCGATTAACTGTAATGCTCTTTTTTCCTCATTGAACTGATTCTGAAGCATATCTCGTTCATCTTTGAGTCTTTCTTCCGCATCTTTCCTCATCACCATTTCGTTTTGGAGTTGCCCGGTGATTTGTCTCACGGTATCAGAGAGCTCGTTAACATTTTCTTGCTCAAATGTTAAACTTCGCCTCGCAGCCACCAATGATTCTCTTGATTCCTCTATCTCTGAACTGATTTTTTCATAGGTTGTCGCATAGGAATTAACAAAATCTGCCACCAAGGGATGAAGTAGATCCCAATATTCAGCCAAATCAGCCTCCAGTTCTTTATGCTCTACACTGACAGTACCATCAGCATACTTTGGTGTCTTCAACTCTTCAATCGGATGATAAGGTTCATGCTCTGTAACGTAATCCCAGAGGGATTTTTTTTGCCTCTTTCCAAACATACTGACAGACGGATCTTAGACTTTAAAGGTTTAAAATATACGTTTTTGATTCGATGTAACGATTGATTTGGTTAACAAATTTTATACATGGTCATAAGGGATGATTCACAGGTGATATCAGTCTGGTTTCGTAATTCGGACTGTTGGTCAACCAAATTGTCTGATTTCAACTGTAATCGACAGACGAGGACATAATAGATCTATCTGGGCGCCATAATGATACGTAATTTATGATCAAAGATTCATTCATTTGTTTAAGTGACTAATTGGAGATTTTGTTCGATTGAATGAGAATACTTTAAATTGACCAGAAAGAAGGATTCATTAGTTAATGTCATCTCCCAAGACTGAAAAATCTGTTGGTCGGAAAGTTGCAGAGGATGAAGACACTTATTCATATATACATGTACGAGTAGATTCTGATCTTAAAGAAGATCTAGCCGGGTACGCAACAAAAGAAAATACTTCTTTGACGGCGGTAGTGACTTCATTAATTGAAGATTTTCTGTACAAGCAAGACGATGAAGAGGATGAAGATGAGGAAGATGAGCTTTTAGATTTAATTGTTACATCTCTAATGAACTTGGAACGTAGGATGGAAATTCGACTTGCAACCTTGCAGGATACGTTTAATTCACTGATTGGACGACTTATTGATTCCCAAAACTCAATGAAATCAATTTCACCATCCCAATTACGTAAGAGAAGGAGAGGAGAGGCAATTGATGCAGATGAAGATGGAAATCTTGATCTGAGTGATATTTTACATGTTGACAAAGAAGAAGAAATCTACAAACGGGTAAAGCGATATTTGCAACAACAAGGCAGAGTGGTCCCGACAAGTACGGTTTTACAACACATTGAAGTTGATCGAAACCTCAAAGAATATCTTGAGAATCAGGAAAAACAAAATATTGGCCTTAAAATAGCTTTACTTACTGATGCTATACAAGAAGCAGCTTATGAACTCGGCTATCCGATGATTGATAGTATCTAAAGGAGTGTGACGTGTTGGCTAGGCGGCCATTTATCCGTAGAAAAAAGAACGAGACAAAGAATCAAGAAGCATTTGACACCTTTCTAACTTTTAACCGATTAGCACCATCAACTCGGGATAAATATTTGAAGGAAGTGGAGCGATTCAGTCAATTTCTCCTAATTCATAGAAAAAGTCTCTGGGATACTGATTTTGAGGATTTGAAGAAATACCTCCTCGAGTCCGAAATTAAGACCGCGAAAACTATGATTTCAAGCTTCTTCAGGGTATTAATTGACTCAGGTGAGTTCCAGAAAGAAAATCCAGTTATCCAGTTAAATAGAATTGAACGAGAATCGCAGGATCTACAAGCGTTGGCCTCTCAACCGATAGGTCGCGCTGCCTCAGTCATCCAAGAATTGGACACTGATCGAGTTGAGGAAGATGCAACAACACAGAAGCGTGTTAAACGCAAAAAATTCAGCAAACGAATTATGGTTTTGCAAGATTTGGATAAGCTAGTAATGAGGGCTAAACATATCCGTGATAGAGCCATTTTGGAATTTCTTTATCCTACTGGCATTCAAATTCAAGAAGTCGTGAATCTAAACGTCTCTGATGTCGATCTAGAAGCGAGACAGGTGACAATTCATAGTAAAAGCGACGATCATTTCAGAACTTTAATTTTACCTCGGCGGACAGTTAATTTCTTAAGAATATATGAACGTTGGAGACGTCGTCAACTATCTCCCGCACAAGCATATTTCATCACCAAGTCCACCCGGAAAAGAATGAGTGATTCATCTGTTTCAACCTGGCTCAATCGTATCCAGAGAGACAAGCAGGATCATGAGCGATGGACTGCAATGGATTTTCGGAGGCGAGCGTTACTACAACATTATTGGATTACTAGAGATTTAACTGCCATCGCCCGCTTTGGTGGTTACAAACGACCAGAATCGGCGTTAAACCTGATTTCTGAAATTCTTTCGGATCAAGGTGTCGATTCAATTGACGAACTGGCTGCGTTGCCTGAATTTGAAGCTCTCCAAAGTGACAATAAGAAATTAGCAGCAATTGGCTCAGACGATCAGCTGACGATTACAATCCAGCTGGATCAAGACGAAATGGATATTATTCGCAATAGTGGTCTGACACCAACACAGGCAATAAAATCCGTATTTTCATTGAAAGATCTTTACGGAGCATTCGGTGGGGGTGGAGGAGCCGGTGCAAAACTAAGCGGTAGTGGTGTGTCTACTGGTCCCAGCAGCGGTCCGGCACCGCTAGGAGAAGGTCCAGGTCCAATTGCAGCTGCACCTGGAGATGCCCCTAA
>JACZSS010000149.1 GCA_022574115.1 Candidatus Heimdallarchaeota archaeon
CATAATTCGATGATCGTTAACAGCATTCTCTACCTTGTTTTGGTGATATCGTTCATTGGTCTTATTTTTGTTTCTCGAAATGCAAACGGCTATAATAAACAACCAGATGAGGAAATATTGTGAAAAATCAAAACTAGTATTCTTTGGAGTAGTGATTCTTCATTATTTTGATTAATTTCTTGATTAATTCCTTTTCATCATCTTCAAACTTTCCATCGATTTTTGCTATTAATTCAGCTCTGTCAACAATCATTTGTTTTAAGCCATTCAATCGTTCGGCTTCATCACTTGATATGATGCCATCAGAGAGACTTTCCTGAAGAATCATATTATACGAATCGGCATCAACCTTTACCTGTTCGATGATATCTTGTTCTTCAGGAGTGATCACTCCATCTTTTTTAGCGGCTTCTATGAGTTCCCTCATAGTAATTGTGAATAAAGATTCTTCAGACATTCTAAAATCAAGTCTCAGCTAAATTTAAAACATTATTTCTGTGAATAATCGTTTTATGAATTTAATCATTGATAAATTGAAACTTACAGAATTTCAATATTACCGATAAATCAAATAATTTATAGTAATCTTAGAACTTGTCCTTGTGGTCGCTTCAATTTCTGAGATCAAGCAGTTTTTATCAAACCCAGATAACATAGCTATTGTTGGAGCTTCTTCAAAAGAACACAAGGCGGGTTATTATGTGCCAAAATTTTTGCAATCCATAGGTTTTACAATTGTGCCAATCAATCCTAAGATTGACGAATTCTTAGGAGAAAAAGTGTTCAACTCATTAGAAGAGGTAAATATTGATTTGGCAGGTGTCGTGATCTATAGGAAGCAAGACGAGGCAGAACCAGTAGCAATCAAGGCGTCTGAACTTGGAATCCCAATGATTTGGTTACCGGATAATATATTTTCTTCAAAGGTCGAAGAACTCCAAGAAGCCAAAGGATTAAGATTTGTGAACAATCGTTGTCCATTAAGGGATGGAAGACAATTGTTAAACACACCTAAATCAACATATTCAACAACATCGTCTTGAATAGCTCCATCATAGTATTTTTCAGTTTTTACAGAGCCAACCTAGTAGTTACCATCTGCAATTTTAATTAGATCTTCCTCAAGAGATTGATATTTTGGATTCTCAATGATTCGATTGATTTCATTTCCGTCTTTGTCAAAAATTATGAAGGTGGGTATTTTTCGAATGTTATACTTCTCCCGCACGCCTTCTTTATCCCGGTCTTCAACCACAATATCCCAATGAGTAAATTCTTCGGTGATTTTTGCCATTCTAGGTACATTTCTTCGACAGTCTGGGCACCAATGGGCAGAAACTGTCACTATTTTTCCTGTCGGCATTTTTGTCACAAACTCACGGATTAATTTATCATCTGGCTCATATCTTTGATAACCTGCTGCGAATCCTTCATCTGAGTGAACATAATCATAAAGAGCATTTCCACTTTTGCTGGCTAAAACTGTTTGTTTTTGCTTTGCTTTCTGGTTGCCTTTGATGCTTCCCCATTGTGTGGTCTTTAATTTGCTATGACTAACTCCCAATCGTTTAATGTAATCTATGGTAGAAATTGCCGCCTTAGCACCATCTCCAGCAGAAATAACGGCTTGTCTCCCCTGACCACCGGTAATATCTCCAGCAGCGAAGAAACCATGAACATTGGTAGCTTGTGAGTGATCGACCTTTATGAACTGACCTGTTAATTCGATTCCAACTCCTGATGCAATTGCAGATGATGGTAATACTCCCACCTCGATAAATGCAGCTCCAATTTCGAGCGACACTTGGTTGCCACGCTGTTTGAGAATTAATTGGTTGACGTTTCCGTCACTTCCTCCGGAAATTTCCAATATCCGAACATCTTCGTATATCGTTATGGATTCCTCATTTTCTATTTCAGCTCTTAAGTTAGGATCTCCCCCAATTTTTGGTTTCGAACCGACGAAATATACGTGGGAAGCAATATTTGCCATTCTAAGCGCTGCCATTATTGCCTCATCTCCAAATCCGACAATGGCCACTGGCAGGTCTTTATACAAAGGACCATCACAAATTGTGCAATAGCTAACTCCTTTTGCATAGTATTCTTCCTCGCCCTTTACTCCTAATTTTTTGTACTTTGTACCGGTTGCTAAAATGACTGAATATGCACATGTACAGTCCCCATTTTCCATAGTAAGGGTGAATATATTATGACCATCATGAAGATTTCTCGAAATTTGTTTTACCTTTTTTTCAATCAGCTCATAATCAAATTCACCCGCGTGCTCTACCATTTTCTCAATAATGGATAGTCCAGTTGGGCTACCTGTTTGTGTAGGAAAATTTTCGACGGTTCCAGCTCTTGCGAGTTGCCCCTCGTATGGATCCCCGTATACAACCGTATGCAATCCTGCTCGAGCACCGTATAAACCAGCGGTCAAACCTCCGGGACCGGCTCCCACTATAGCTAGGTCAATTAGCGATTTTCCACATAAACAATTCTGTGTCATACAAAATTGATAATAATGGGTCGTTAATAAAAGAGTTCCTTCTTAATTTGATAGTCGTACCGATTCGATCAAAATTATTTATTATTTTATCCACCAATTATGTCCAAAATCTAGCTAACCAGTTATTGAAGTCAATCAAATTGTGACTAGGTCATAAAACTATGATATCCAACACTGCGATCAATATCAAGTAAAATATGGCGAAGCCAAGCAGAAGAATCAGAGGTGAAGATATCAAAACTCGGCGAACACTTTCTTTGGGTAGATTCTCTCTATTTTCAATCGTTCTTGTCACGAGTCTGACAGTCTTGGCTGTAAGTGGGAGAAAAGCCAGAAATACGAGGATAAAAACTAAGACTTGTTCGAGGAGTGTAGCCACAAAATCTATGCCTATGGATTCGATTTAACTGTAACCGACAGACGATGAAATTATTATCAAATCCATCCAACAAGGTTGAATACATCTAATAACTTAATTTCAAAGAATTTTGTGTTTCATTAAATGAAGAGTGTAAATCAGTTTCAGCTAGGTTAAATTAGATATTTGCAATTTGATCAGCTAGCTCTGCTGGATCAAATGGTCTCCCGTCATAACGTAAAATCAGATGATCTATAGTTTTAAGCGTATGTTGTCGAATTAGTTGATTAAATTGACCGTCAAAGTTCTGTTCACAAACCATGGTGGACTTAGATTTCGAAATTTGCTCTGAGATAAACTCAGTCGGGAAAGGCCAAACGTGTGTTGTGTGGATGAAACTAATTTTCATGTCGATTCGTTTCATAGCGTCAAGAATGATTCCTTTATTAGAACCCCATGAAAAAATAGTCAAATCGGCATCTTCAGGTTTGTTCCCATAAATTTGAGGATCTGGAACCGCGGCCTTAATTGTTTCCATTTTTTTCATTCGCTTATCCATTTGTAAAATTCGAGTTGGGCCTGAATCATCTACTTCTCCCTTTTGATTATGTTCGTTACCTGTACTTCTAAAAATCAGGTTTTTTGGCAATCCCGGAATTGCTCTAGGACTAACACCATCTTCTGTTATTTCGTATCTGTGATAATCTTCAAAATCCTCTTTCTCGTCTAGAAGTATGGTCTTCCCTTTTCTTATCGAAACTTTACTTTGATCTAATTCCTTGATGGTGAAAGATGAAGTTCCTAACCACTTATCCGTTAAAACGAGTACGGGAATTTGAAATTCTTCTGCATAATTCAGAGCTTCTACTGATAAGTCAAACGCCTCTTGGATATCACCCGGAGCTAATATTACCCTGGGAAAACTATCTTGGCCTAAGCTGATAGTAAACAAGAGATCGCCTTGACCAGTCCATGTGGGTAACCCAGTCGAGGGACCAGGTCGCATTACGTTGATAACCACCAAAGGAATTTCTGCTGCTCCAGATAACCCAATAGCTTCGACCATTAGGGACAATCCCCCTCCAGAAGTAGCTGTTGCCGCCCGTCCTCCAGCATGATTTGCTCCAATCGCCATGGTAACTGATGCAATCTCATCTTCACATTGTACTGCGATGAAATCGAATTTATAAGAGTATTTTATCATGCTTTCCAGCAATGAAGTAGCTGGTGACATCGGATAGCCAGTGAATACGCTGATTCCCCCTGCAATCAATCCACTCGCTACCGCGGTATTTCCCGTAACTACCATTAAACCCCCAGGATCTTTATCCTCAAGCTGTACTTTGAAGCTAGGAAAATTCTCCTTGACATAATTATACCCAAGCTCAGCCGCCTTGACGTTAATTTCTGCAATAGCTGGTTTGCGTACAAATAACTCACGAAGGATATCTGCAAATTCTTCACTAGGGAGATCTACAAGTGCAATCGCTGCAGCAACACCGATTGTATTTTGCACAATTTTTGCGGCATCGATCGATTTGGCTAATTGTCTTAATGGAATGGGTTTCCATTCAACATCTGGCCGATTAAAATCTTCAACTTTCATTCGTCGCAGAATTCGGGGATCATATAAAACAGCCCCACCAGGCGTCACCTTATCAAGGTGGATTTGGATCGTTTCGAGATTAATTGCAAATAATATATCGACATGGCCAACCTGACAGTAAATTGGTTCATCCGATACTCTAATCGTAACCATGTTATGGCCTCCTCTTATGAGGCTTGGATATTCGGTATATAATTGTGTATAATATGAATTTCGCGTCATCATCCGACTGAAGAGCGCACCAGCCGACATAATGCCATCTCCAGCAGCTCCTCCGCATAGAAAAGAAAAAAGTGTATGTTCCCCGTCAAATGATCGTTCTTTGGTAGCCGTTAACATTTTTTCATCAAAAAAATTGGTTCAAGATTCCTAAAAATTAATTTATTTAATAGGAGTTACTTACGATCACCTGCTAAAGTAAATTTAATTTCTGAGACGTAAATTTTGGCTCTTGAATCTCGCAGCGTTTCTCGATAGATCAAATTCATCAACACAAATATTACCAACAATTTCAGCACTACTTGAGATCTAATTATGACTTAATTGTAAAGCAGACTACATTTTTATTGTAGAAGGAAATTCAGACTTAAAATGTTCAAATTTGTGCTCTGCAGAAAATCTTAATTGTTTCATTGTTTGGTTGGATTAAATCAATATCCGAAAAGTAACTATAATAGAAATATTTGGATGGCTTGTTTATTGACAAGAACAGCTATTGTAATTGGTGGAGGTATAGTCGGGGCATCAGTTTCCTATCATTTAATCAAACTGGGAATCAAAACTACGTTATACGACGACGCCCGGGAGGGCAACGCAACTACTGCAGCTGCGGGAATTATCTCACCAGAAACCAGTCATTATAAGGATCCCGCTTGGTTTCAACTAGCGCTAAAAAGTGGAATGTTTTATGGTCCATTCATTGTAGAACTTGGTCTCGAGAACCGATCTAATGTATACTCGAAAGTCGGAGAACTGACAATAGCTTTGAATGCTAATGAGATTGAAAGTTATAATAATACAAGAGATCTTGTAAATAGTCGACATCTGAAATACGGATATCCCGCTAGTGATGAAATGTATGAGATCGAACCTCAAGAAGCTAAGCAATATTTTCCAGGAATTGCTCCAGTTAAAAAGGCATTTTACAATAAGAATGCAGCTCGAATCCACGGCGGTGAGCTGCGGGATCATATTGTTCAATCTGCGAATAAAAAAGGTCTGAAAATTATTAATGAAACTGTGGATGGTCTTAGGATGGTAGAAGGAAAAGCGACTGGTATTATATCTGATACGATTACCGAGGCAGACTACGTGATCATTACAGGTGGTGCTTGGTCAAGCTTATTTGCTGAACAGTTAGATTTAAAACCCTTTGTTGAGCCTCAAAGAGGACAAATTGCACAAGTAAAGCTTTTGGATCTCGTAGATAATAATTATTGTATACTTAGAGCATTTCAAGGTCATTATCTAGTCCCGTGGGAAAATGGTCATTTTGTAATTGGAGCCACTCGGGAGCTGAATTCAGGATTTGACCCTATCAAAACAATTCGTGGGGTTCAAGAGGTATTTAGGGAGGGAATTCGGGTATTCCCCGCGCTTGAAAACGCAGAATTAATTGAAGTGAAAGTAGGATTAAGACCTCGATCAATTGATGACCTGCCTATTTTAGGTCGTGTCCCTAATTATGAGAATGTCATTTTAGGTACAGGCATGGGACCATCAGGACTACAATTAGGACCTTACTGCGGCAAGATTCTTGCAGAATTAATAACAGGATCTAAACTCATAGACATTTCAAACTTTAATATTGGGAGGTTTTCCAAATAATCCTTCGTGGTTTTTGAAGTAGCTGAAATCCACCATTTCGGTTAAAAAATTACAATGTTAGAGTTCCTGAGAGCCAAAATTGAACTTTCTGTATTCATCGCACAGTTTGTCAGTTAGTTAATATTCGATCGATGATAGTCAGTAAATATTGTTACAAATCCCATTCTAACTTTTTGACACTGAGAAGGAGCGGATCATAATTTCCTAGATCTTCATTGAATGACGAATGTGATTGTGGGTACAAAATTGGCATAATCGGTTTATGCTTATATAACTAGGCCTGAAGCAGTTTTGCTTTGTTATTGCGGTTATTGTAATCGATTTCTGACAGGTACTTTCTCACAAGCTCTGCAACCTCAGTTTGCTCTTCATTCACGTCAAAATTATAGAAATTACCACCAGTTGTTGTACCATCTCTTCCTGATGGATCAATTACTCCCAATCGGTTCAAA
>JACZSS010000150.1 GCA_022574115.1 Candidatus Heimdallarchaeota archaeon
AAACTGGATAGATACAAAGAATAGAGTCGGACCTGCCACCGTAAATTATTGGATACACTTCGTTGCTTTGTTAATTTCTACGATAGGCGTATTTTGGTTAATCGATGCGTCTATTAGCATGTTTGCAACATCTGATAGATATCACCGACTTTGGTTGCTACTTTTCTCGATCTTAGCAGTTGTTTTTATTTTCAAACCAGGAAATCTATCTAACACAGAAGCAGATAATAAGTCCATATCTAAAATAAGCGAAACGAATATAGCTCTGATGATCGCTGGAGGTATTCTCGCTTACCTAGCCTTGATCGTGGGAAAATTGTATTTTGCAAATGATTCAAGTAATAATTTGTTAAAAAACCAAATAATATTGGCCATCATATTGTTTAGTTTCTTCAGTCTGCCCTTCTTAGACTATTTACATTCAAGAAACGCTTCGATTTATCATGGTGTTGCTGGTACGATCACGCAGTTCTCAGCTGACCTGATTTATCTGGGTGTTGCATTTTTGGTTAGTAATCTTATCAATATCCAAGTATTAACAATCCATCGATACTACACTACGTCTATAGTTTTAGCGATAAGTATTTTCCTCATGGGATTGCTCGGGAATGCTGTTTGGACCACTTATGTATCTGTCCCTAAGAATGCGATTCTCAGATTCATATTAATTACTAAAAAGCGAATGGCTAATGTCCCAAGGTCAATTTCCTAGTCATTAGGTATTTTACGTTTAGTAAAGGACGTGAAATGCTGGAACTAGTAATTTTATTTTACACTAGTGAATGACATCTGATAAAATCATCGATTTGATTCTTCTTGTACCATCATCTGATAGTGGTTCCACAAACACCTAGTAACAACCAAGTTGGAGAAACTGAGTAACACATGCTACAGATTAATACTTTGGAATCTTGAGGTAGTGAATGTATAACTTTGAACAGATTGACATACGTATTAGTTCACTGAAGTAAACCCTAAAAAGAGCCAATATTCCTCATCACTTAAGGAAATGCGGTTTCGTAAATTACTGTGTATATTATTTTTCGTCTCATTGTTATTAGTCATCCCAACTTCAGCCGATCGAGGGCATCTTTACACCGAATCTATTGATGCCTACTCACGAATTGAAGGTGAAACCCTTCGATGGACTTCGAAACGAGAATTTCTCATTCGAGATTATAATTTTTATAATGTGAGTATTTCACCGGATTATGATAAAAATGTCGATGTAGAGGTCTTACATGATACGAATCATGGACAATACGAAATTTTAACTCAACCTGCTAAGAAAGCAAATTTTAACTTAATTGCCACATTTAGAGATGATGGTCGGGTACTTGATTTTGCCTGGGATATGTATTACTTTCGAGATACCAATCATCCCACATTAGAGACGCTGCCATTAGATACAGAGATTAGAGACAATTTTAGGATACCGGGGAATAGAAAATACGATCTTGACAGTACAAATTTATTTTTCAGTATAAATCTGCAGTACAACGAATATTTGGACATTGAAGGAGATGTAGTTGAAGTTAAAGTAAACACTGAGTTAGGAACGAAAAATTATGCTGACGGTAGAATAGAGCGATCCTCTATTCACATTGTTAAGCGCTTAGCAGACAGTACGGTTATATTTGAATACAATTGGGTGTATCAAGAAGTATCCTCAGTTTTACGTTATTTTAATTTTATTGATCAACCGTTTTTGGAAGTTCCTGCGATCTTTGCAGCAGTAGCACTAATAATATACGTCTATATTAAATTCAACCGATTTATATCGAAATACGGAATAAAAATTGTCAAAACAAAAACAGGAGATGGATCAGACCAATCTAGTCTTGAAGAAACAGCCAAAGAATCAAGTTCAAACAAAAAAGACGCAGGTTCTGTAAAGGATGACTAATCCTAATTCGATTATTCCAGAAGAATGGCAAGGTCCAACCATATATTTGGTAGGGGTTAATTTGATATTCTATATTTTTACATCTATCATCGGTGGTGGAATAGTTTTTACCGGCCCACGAGCCTTGGTACTGTTCGGAATATCGATTAACAGTTTACAAGCTGGTTGGTTTTGGACTCCATTTACGTCGTTATTTACCCACTCAAGTATCTCTCATCTTGGTTCAAATATGATATTCCTGCTGGTCTTTGGATTGAGGATGGAGGAGAGAAATTACTCAGACCGAGGAATTTATTTTGCTTATCTCGCAACAGGATTTATAGCCGGAACACTATCGATGTTTCTGTTCTTTGAATCATCTAGCCTTAGTGTTGGTGCATCTGGTTGTGTTTTTGGTTTGCTTGGACTGAATTATGGGATAGAAAAAAAAGAAAGCAATCCAAACTCGAGAAAAATTCTAGGGGTGAGCATAATCTTCTTGATATTTAGCGGGACCTCCCCAAGCACAAATATATTTGCACATCTTTTTGGATGGATTGCAGGTTACATCCTCGGCTTCAGTGATTATTTTCAAAAATTCAATATGGAATTACAAAAATTTACTTAAACTAAACCTTTTCTTCCATTTCACGCTTAAGAAACAATTCTCGCCCGCCTTCGTTGTAGAGAAATATTACCCAAGACACAAAGAAAGCAAAGAATAAATAAAACCCTAGACTACGTAAATTCCCTTGGGAATCAAAATGTGTAAGATCAGCTGTAATCTTTAAGTATCCATTAGACTGTATGAATTCCCCATCAGGATCTACTATTTCAATGAAGAATTCATAATCTCCAAATTTTGGAAATTTGAATTCGTAAACAAACTCTGATTCGGAAAGTGCCAAAAACTTTACAGGAAAAGGAGCGATTTCGATAAATCGATCGATCGATCGATTATACAGTGTTTGTCTCAAGGTAACATTTAGATGGTCAGAGGAGTATGTAAGTTTCGTTCCATCAGGTTTTTGTGTTGTAAACGTAATTCTCAATGTCTCATTGAAGTTAACATTGATTTGCTTGTCGACTGATTTGCCGTCTATACGATATGCCACTTTCATGGCTCTTGGTTCTAATAGCCAATCAATTGCCTCAGTCGACATTTGTCTATGTAAATCCACATCGTCGAGGGTACCATATCCAAAACTGAAGCCAAAACTGTCAAACATTAAAGGGGAGCTAAACACTAAAATCCGCGAAGATTCTCCCACTTCAGATCTTGCAATTACTGTTTTTGATTCTTGGTGGGCGATTGATTCTGCATTTTGATTTATAGATTTGTCTACCCTAATCTCAGGTCCATAACTTGGGAACTCGACTAATGGCTCAAACAACTCCTGATTACGCAGTGTCTGAGCAGTATTCCAACAATCTGTAGCCCGTAGAAATATATCGTCTTTACTCTGTCCGTCTTCGTCCTCGCAGAGTGTTATAGCACCATCCGCTCCATTGTTTTGGTTTTCAATTACGCTCAGCCCGCTTCCAGCTAAAATTGCATTTACAGTGTGCTCATTGACATCAGAATAGTGTATACTTTCTGCAGATACCAATCCACCTCCCGCTATCAAAAAGAGTGATTTGCCATCTTGTTCTAAGAATGCTCGAATGTCCAAAATTTCAGCATCTGAATATTCCGCATCTGGATTTGCAATAATTAATAGATCATATTGGCTTAGCAGGTCGGTATCAAGAATACCTTCACTGTGATCAAAGATAAAATGTCCCTCATCCTCTAGAAACCTCGTGAATAGCGCAAATTGTCCGGTTGCAGAGTGAGCACCAAAATATGTTGTTGATCCGTCTAGCGTTGGGACACCCGGATCAAAAATACTTGTGGACACATCAAAATCCTTTGAGCTATCAAAGAGTATCCTTGATCTTGATATTAATACATCATCTCCAAATGTAATATTTGCATTCGGTAATAAGTTGCCAGTTAAACTGTCTCTAAAATATATCACAGCAATTACCCGCTGCATATTGGTTGCGGTGATTGTAAAATCAGCACTAAATTCAGTTATCCCTATACCAACGACAACAGAAGAGGGTAGCTCAATATTGACACCATCAGTGATGTAATCTACGGCGGGTATTACGGTGATATTCCTAGCAGAATGCATAAATAAGGGAAATGTCTTGGTTTGTCCAATTAAGCGATTTCTGAAAACATAATTGAATCTATCAATTCGGCGAGGTGCCGAAGACATTTCTAAACTATCTGCTGAAGTAGCAGGGTTTGTGAGTTCACCCAGTATTCTATGTGCAGTAGTAAAATTCGCAAATCCTCTTCCCATTGCTTCTACTGGCTGGAAAATATCTTCTGCACCAGCTAGAATTGCTGTTCGTAATTGATCGTAAGTAGAAGTTGGATATGCCTCGCGCAAAAGTAGCAATCCACCAGCGATATGAGGTGTGGCCATACTGGTCCCCGAACTCAGATATGGGGCGCCATCTGTAATACCTACAGAATATATATCAGACCCAGGCGCGACAACATCTGGCCCGGGATAACCCCCAACTCTTGGCCCCACACCTGATGAAACCCACATTAGGTGTCGTCCGATGTCTTCCTCAAAGTGAGTTGCGCCAACGGAAATTACATTTGGAAATCCTCCAGGTAGTCCAATACCAGATCCAAATGGTCCTAAGTTACCTGCAGCTGCGACAACAACACTACCTCCTGCTATTGCATTATTGATTATGACTTCCTGCATATCTCCTGTACCGTTGTATAATTGTGAACTGAGACTCAATGTAATCACATCTGCGCCTGCAGCCGCAGCTTCTTCGATTCCAAGCATAACCCAACTAATTCTCCCGAAACCTGCCGCATTCAGTACTTGGATTGATAAAATATTTGCTCCTGGTGCCATCCCAGTTGAACTTGATAATTTAAAATCCCCATCGACATTGTATATGCCGTTTGAGGCTGCAATGGCGGCAACATGTGTTCCATGAAATGAGGATACTGTGTCTTCATTAAGACCTTCAACAATTGAATGCTGGACTCTGGATTGAGATGATGATGAATCCTTGAAAGCATCAAGATCCACTCGTACTCCAGTATCGATAATCGCTATTGTAGTACCTGCTCCGGTCAAATTAAAATCCCTCCGAATACGATCGATTCCTAACATTCGTGCAGTTCGTTCTAACGTCAAACCATTAGGTGTGTCTTCTGTTAAGTCATATGGTTGCTTCTCAACATCATTATGATAAATCTCACTGTCATCAATGACCTGTCTCAGTCCTTCACGTGGGATCCTGTCAGGTGTAAAATTGCGAACTGTAAATGCAGCAATGGTTTGGAACTTGGTAATAACGTTATGTATGCCTATCTCCTCAATTGCTTTCTGTCTGTAGAATTCATTTTCATACCATAAAATACGGTCCCGAGGACCCGATGTCAACTCTGTATCAGGGTTGACCTTAATTTTAGCATCTTGAATTTGGTTTACGTCAACTTGGTTTTCCTCATCTAAATATCGGATTTTTGTTTGATGGATGTCCTTTATGTTCCAGTTAGAAAACAACATTGAACCAATAATGGGAAAAATAAAAAGTAACAAGATAAACCCAAAGAGGGTAAATTGTCTCTTAGAGGAAGCCATTTACAATCGATCAACAGCTTTCTGAAATTTAAACTCTTTTTCAAAATTATAATAAAACGAGCGTTTTACTTTTAATCTAACTATTCCGTCTGACTATATGGAAAATTACCCTGATGGAAAACAAAACAAGCAAAAGAAAGTAAAAGAAATTCTTGAAAATTATCGCAAAGCCGGACAGATTTCCATTAAAGCTAAAGACTTAGCTGGTCGAGTTTGTAAACCTGGTGCAAAAGCTATTGATATCTGCGAAAGAATCGAAGCTTTGATTCGAAAAGAAGGGGCGCTACCGGCTTTTCCAGTTAATATCTCGATTAATCATGAGGCAGCTCACTACTCTGCAGAAATTCATGATGGTAGGATTATACCTGAAAAAAGTATTGTTAAAATCGATCTGGGAGCACAAATTGACGGATATATTGTTGATACTGCCAAAACTTTCAATTTCGACCCAGATTTGGACGAATTGTGCAACGCGTCCTTTCAAGCCCTAGATAATGCGCTCAAGATTATTAAGCCTGGGGTGAAAGTGTCAGAAGTAGGAAAAATTGTTGAAGAAACAATTACCAAGGCGGGATTCGAGCCAATCAGAAATTTATCAGGGCATCAGATTAAGAGGAATATTCTTCATGCCGGAGTTTCAATACCCAACACAGGTCCAGGATATTTCGAGAGAATAACTGCGAAATTTCAAGCGGGAAGAATATATGCAATTGAACCCTTTGCAAGTACTGGACAAGGATGGGTACAAAATGGCAAGACTACCAATATTTTCCGATATCTCAAAGATCCTAAGAGTAAAAATCTAGAGCTTGCAAAAATAGCTAAACTGGTTAAAGAAAGAGTAGGTGTCCTTCCATTTTCACCAAGACATCTATATAAACCATCTTCTGGAAAAAAAGGAAGTGAAATGGTCTATCAAACTATCAAGAAACTTCTGCATGCGAAAGTGATCACAGGGTATCCTGTGTTAATTGAAAAAAGTGTAACTGCCCGCGTCAGTCAGCATGAAGATACTGTTAGAATTACTAAAGATGGGTATGAATTACTTACTCGTAATCAATGATCAGACCTTAGGCATTATGTGGAACGGAGCAAATAATTCGGTAAATTTTTCAATAAATGCTTCATCTTGTGAGACAAATGCGTACGGATCCGGAGAGTCAACTAACTTGGCAAGAATGACTT
>JACZSS010000151.1 GCA_022574115.1 Candidatus Heimdallarchaeota archaeon
GAAAAACACGCAGTTGAACGCAACGAACGTAAGCGCAAAGTGAAGCTTGCCCAGCTTGTCGTTCATGTTGCGTCCATACATTTTCGGAAACCAGAAATGAATCGCTCCGAAGATGGCGAATATGGAGCCGCCGAAGACGATGTAATGGAAGTGAGCAACGATAAAATACGTGTCGTGGATATGAATATCGACCGGCAGTGCCGCCATGAAGAGACCAGTCAAGCCGCCGATGATGAACAGCGATACGAACGCCAACGCGTAAAGCATCGGCGTTGTCAGCTCGATGGAGGCGCGCCACAACGTAGCCAGCCAGTTGAACACTTTGATGCCGGACGGCAAGGCGATCATCATGGTTGCCGTCATGAAGGCGAAGCCCACAAACGGGTTCATGCCGGCTTGAAACATATGGTGGGCCCACACGATGAAGCCGAGCCCCATGATCGACGCCATCGCGATGACCATCGACTTGTATCCGAAAATCGGCTTGCGCGAAAAAACCGGCAGCATCTCCGACGTCATGCCCATGGCGGGCAGGATCAGGACGTACACCTCGGGGTGTCCGAGGAACCAGAAGATATGTTGCCACAACAACGCATTGCCGCCGCCTGCGCCCTCGACCGGTTCACCCGCCAGTATCACGCCGTGCGGCAGAAAGAAACTTGTCCCGATCAATCGATCGGCCGCCATCATCATAAGGCCGGAGGCCGCCACCGGAAACGACAGCAGCAACAGTACCGCGACCACGAACTGTGCCCAGACCAGCAGTGGCAGGCGAAACCACGTCATGCCCGGCGCGCGCATATTGATAATCGTGGCCAGGAAGTTGAGCGAACCCAACGTCAGCGCGATCCACATCAGGGTCAGCGACAAGACCCACAGATCCATTCCCGTCCCTGATCCGGGCACCGCGTCTCGCAGCGTACTGAGCGGTGGATACACGGTCCATCCGCCAGCCGCAGCGCCCCCCGCAACGAACAAGCTCAATAGCAGCGATACACCAGAGAGCGCGAACACCCAGTACGAAAGCATGTTGAGAAACGGAAACGCCATATCGCGCGCACCGATTTGAAGCGGGATGAGAAAGTTGCCAAACCCACCCACGAGCAGTGGTGCGACCACAAAGAACACCATGATCGTGCCGTGCATGGTCACGAGCATGATGTAGAACTCGGGCGGCATCGATCCGCCCGAATCGGGCCACAGCAGTTTGCCGATCACAGGCACCGGCTCCCACGGAAACGCGATCTGCCAGCGCATGAGCATCGCGAAGAATCCACCGACGAACAAAAAGAAAAGGGCCGTCACCATGTACTGCTTTCCGATCATCTTGTGATTGGTCGAATAGATATATTTTTTCCAAAAGCTGGTGGGCTCGGGATGCGGGTGTTCGTCGTGCACCGGAGAATGCATCGCTTGAATCGACGGGTCGTGGATCATCAGACTCCTTCCTCCCAATCCCAACCCCAGTCAGCGGGTTTCTTGCCCTCTTCGTACTTTTTCTGGAGCCAGGATTCGAATAATGTTATCGTGACACATGCCACATCACTTGAAGAAGATAATTGGAATACTGGTGAGGAGGATTTGTTGGTGTTCTATGAGAATAGGATCCTAAACAATTATACTGAAATTCAATTTTATGTAGATTGGGAAGTTTTTGGTGGATCCCAAGTCATGGATATCGTATTTTGGACCGATCGGCCGATTTGGGGAGCCTATGATAGACTACCAAATGAAGGATATATTACATATGTAGGAGTAAATGGAATAGACACAGAAATGTACATTGGTTCTGAAGTTGATCAGACAACGTCTGCAATCCCATCTTTCAGCTCCTCTGAACTATCATCGAACGATATAAGCTCTGATCTTCAAACTGTGACGGAGGAAGTAGGCGTCTCAGGAAATGATACTGTGACTGAAGAGGGGCTTGGATTTGATTTGCCCATAAGTCGAGCATTTATCCTCCCATTTTTGGCTTTGATTATTTATCGAAAAAAAAAATGGAAACTGAGTAACGTACACCAGATCTAAAATTGTAACCTTGTTCACTAGAAAAACCTAAATCCAGATACATTTAGTGAGCATATGGAAGATCAATATGAGCAGTATCGATCCTTGTTGAAAGATCACTCTTTTCCTCTTGCTATGATTGATCTTGATCTATTTGATGAAAATGCAGAGCAAATACTTCAACGATTACAATCAGATGTGACAATTAGAATCGCTTCAAAGTCAGTAAGATCACCAGATTTATTACAGCGTATTCTTGATAAAAACGATAAATTCAAGGGAATCATGTGTTATTCACCAAAAGAGGCGAAGTTTCTAATAGAATTGGGATTTGACAACTTACTTATAGCATATCCTACAATGGACCGACAGGCAGTTAAAAATCTAATTCCAGAAATACAAAATGGTAAAACCATCTATTTCATGGTTGATGCTCAATCGCACCTTGATTTGATAGATGCAGTGTCAAATGGAGTTGATGTCAAGTTGTGCTTGGATATCGATATGAGCACGCGTCATTTGGGATTATATTTTGGGACCTATCGTTCACCAATTACCAATGTTGAGAAAACTCGATCCTTTATGGAATTGATTCAAAATTACGAAAATCTTGCTGTAAAAGGGATTATGGGATATGAGGCACAGATTTCTGGGGTTTCTGATAGAAGTCCTGCGCGAAGCAGGATATTAAATTTTATTGTGCGAAGACTTAAATCCATCTCCACCAAAACTATTACCAGCAGACGTCAAAAAGTCGTAGAACTGATTCAAGACATGGGGGTTGTGCTAGATTTTGTTAATAGTGGGGGTACTGGAAGTATCGAGTCCACCACCAAAGAACCCTCGATTACGGAAGTAACTGTTGGATCAGGCTTCTTTGCACCTGCCTTATTCGATGATTATGATCAATTTAAACATCATCCATCTTTGATTTTTGGACTTCAAATCGTAAGAAATCCTACGAAAAATATTTACACATGCCATGGGGGGGGTTATATGGCATCAGGAGCTGTAGTGATAGATAAACAACAAAAACCATTTTTACTTGAAGGATTAACCTATTTGGACAATGAAGGTTTTGGAGAGGTACAAACGCCGTTAAAATACTCTGGGAACTTGGATTTACAAATTGGCGATCCCTTATTTTTTCGCCATGCCAAAGCAGGAGAGTTGTGTGAGCATTTCAACGAAATTTATCTCCTAGAAGACGGCAAAATAACGGGATCTGCCAAAACATATCGAGGATTGGGTAAGATTTTCCTTTAGTCCTTAAGAGGATTCTGGCTTGCTAGTTTAGTCTTCACAAAAATCACAGGAACAACAAGTAAAGCGACCAAGGCTACAGCAAAATATCTAATAAATCGAAGGATGTAACCCTCTGCTGAAAAATCCTCCGCAATAGATTCAAAAATTGAATCCAGTCCGACCAAGACAATTAACACCAGGACAGCTCCAATAATGTATCGGATTAACGCAATCCCAATTCCCTTCCCTGTAGAGGAGAAATCTATGGTCACATCAAAGTCAATATGTTTTTGTTCGTAATTATTTCCCACCACACTTCCCGAAAGAAATCCAAGAAAGGTTGCGAATTCACTACCAAGAAATTCAAAGTCGGAAATCAAACCTGCTGTAAAAATTATCACAAGAGATACACCAATTATTAGCAGATTTTGTACATTCCTGGAGAACGAGTTCCATTTCGTAAAAATCCCAGACATGTATTTGAGAACAACGAAAGTAACGAGAATACCCAAAAAAGCCCCTATGATTACGTCCTCAAAATAATGCACACCCAAATATGGCCTGGATAAGCTGATCATCAAAATTATGCCAATGCATACGATCCGAAAGATAGTGTTTTTTCTTTGACTAAAGAAATAACTCCAAAACGATCCTGAGGACATTGCATGGCCTGAAGGTGTACTATAGCCGAGTGCAAGCTCTTCTGCCATCTCTTCGCTGACAGCCCAATTTTCGATGTACGTTTCTTCAGCGACAAATGGCCTCGGATTTTGTATGATGCTTTTTAGCGTATTATTGATAATCGTTGAACCTAATACAACGAATGCAAGTCGGTATGCAAGCTCTTTGTTGTAGAGCCAATACAATCCAACGATAATCAATATATACCCTTCCTGTCCTCCTAGAAAGGTGAAAAATAAAAATATCTGCGTTAAAAAATCATTTCGACTCTCAGCAATGCTTTCAATTATTCCTGAGTTCCAAGGGAGTTCAGTCACATTTTCACCAAGATTGTACTTTATATTAATTTAGTGGGAGTGACTAGCTGTTCAATCATTAAATATCAGTTCTAAGTGGTCGTTCATGAAAATACCTTCAGGATCCATCTCCCGTCTGATCATCTGAAACGAATCCCACTTGGGATATTTGGGAGCAAGCTCCTTTGCAGTTAAATAGTGGATTTTTCCCCAATGAGGTCGACCTCCATATTGAAGAAATATTTGCTCACACCCTTTGAAATATTTTTCAAAATTCATTCCCTGATAAAGGTGAACTGCGATATAGCATGAATCCTGTTGATATGCTGGGCTAAGGAAGATATCGTCACTTTTGACGAATCTCACTTCAACGGGGAATTGGACCTGAATTTTTTCGCGCTCGATATATCGCTTTAAAGCTAATATGACATCCTTTACTTGCTCCATTGGCATTGCATATTCCATTTCTGTAAAACGCACTAGTCGGGGAGTTACATATATTTTGTGACTAAGGTTAATTTTAGTACCTTCAGAGATGAGGGCACCTGCAAGCTTACTTACATATTTCGCAGTCCTTGGAAACCATTTGGTAAATTTACAGACAACACCCCACACCTTGTTTTCCATGATTATATCGCTGAAATAACTGGTAAACCGATTGTGCTTAATTTCTTCCTCGGTCTTATTTGCCAACTTAAGTTGGACTGTGGAGGTATATGGAAACCAAAAGAATTCGAAACTTCGATTCTCGTGAATGTACTTCTCTAGATTTTCAAGACAAACGTCAAGTTTCTCCTTCTTAGAGACCATTTTGAGCTTGTATTGTGTTTCCAGTTGAATCGTCAGTTCGATAATTATACCGAGCGCACCAATCATAACTTGAGCTGCTTTAAATTTTGGATCTGAGGGATTATCAAGGAGTAAAATTTGAGAATTGCTCGTAATGATTTTCATTGAAACAGTATGGTTTGGCAGAGTTTGGTTCAGGATTCCACTCCCATGAGTACCAGTAGAATAAGCACCAGCTAGGGTTTGTACATCAATATCACCCATGTTTGAAAAACCCAATTCATGTTGATCCAAAACTATTGCTGCATCTTTTAATGTCGTCCCAGCCTTAAAGGTTGCCTGTTTCAATTCTACATTTACCGAAATGAGCCCGGAATAGTCTTTCAATGAAATTAAAATATCCTTTGAGGGAACCACGCCCGTGAACGAGTGCCCTGAACCAGCAACCCGGATTTGTTTGTGTTCGTTTTTCGCACCATGTACAATTGCTACAATTTCTTCTGACGTCATAGGATATTTAATCGTTACAGGTTGTATTTCTTCCGTCTTTGCCCAGTTTGACCATTTGGTTTTCTTGGGACTCATGACAGATTTTCTTAGAAACACCCAGTTAATAAATTGGATGGGGTATCGAGAGAATTTTAATGATTAAGTCACTGATCGTTGAAGCAATTCAAAGACCTCAAGTTGAAAAGTTCAATAACATAAGAATTTCAGGTCATCCATGGAGCTTCCTAGTTCCTTGTATAAACTCGATCTAAGACTTCGATTTTCCGACATCGATTCGGCTGGGATAGCATATTTTGGGAGTTTCCCATCATTTTTTGATGAATCCTTTATTGCTGCGATGCGAGAGAATAACATAAGATGGGATGACCACAAGAAATTCAAATTCCTACTACCCATCATTGAACAAAAAACCAATTTCTTTCATCCACTTGATCTGGGAGATTTGGCTTCCATTTACATGGGAATTATCAAGATTGGAAATAGATCATTCAGGTCTCAACACCTTATAACTGTACAAAAGGACGGAAAGGATATATTGGTTGCAACTGGATATATTTCAAGAGTGACGGTCGGTTTTGAAACATTCAAGGCGATTCAAATTCCTGAATTACTTCTTAACATGCTCAAAAAATATAATGTCAATGTGGAGCTTTGGAATCTGATTGACCAAAGACTAAACGTTAAACTGTAAAGACAAGATTGTCAATTAAGACAATTGCTATGTTATCATCTTCCTCATCGTTTTCCAAGGCATATTTGGCGAGGTCACTCGCCTTTTTGTTAGCGGAATTATCTAATTGTAAGAATATTACTTTTACATCTTCCATACTGATAGATGGTTTGTCTATTAAGCCATCTGTGGTACATATAAATCTCATGTCAGAATTGATATCAATTGAACCAGAATGATGACCCGAAATGCCGGTGGCACTTATGTATTCAAAATACTGCCGCTGGCCGAGCTGAAAAGAGGTTTCCCAATATCGCTTAGGATTGTCCACAAACAACATTACATCACCAACTGAGAAATAATGTAACTGCTTTATGTTGAGATCCACTGCAAAGATTATGAAACTGGCCTCTCCTCTTGCCATTGTCTCTTTAAGCGAAACAGTAACCTCCGCAGAATAATTCAGACACCATTTCAAAAAATCTAAATCATCTGAAAACTTGTTATCAGAGAGCTGGTTATTGGCTTTTCTTTCA
>JACZSS010000152.1 GCA_022574115.1 Candidatus Heimdallarchaeota archaeon
CAAAAAGGGATCGGGTAATATTCGTGCTTCCCCCTCAACTGATACCTGTCTTTCTTGCATAGCTTCAAGCAATGCAGCCTGGGTTTTTGGTGGCGCCCGATTAATTTCATCACAGAGTAAAAAATTAGTAAAGACTGGTCCCTCAAGATACTCAAATTCCAACGCCTTCTGATTAAATACATCTACACCAGTGATATCAGATGGCATCAAATCAGGTGTAAATTGGATTCTCCCAAAACCCATACCCAAAATTTCCGCCAACGTGGATGAAACTAGTGTCTTTCCTATCCCTGGATTCCCCTCCAATAAGACATGACCGTTGGCATAAAGTGTACCCAAAATTGAAGTTACGTGCCCCTCATAACCAACTAGACGTCGTTGAGTTTGCTCGATAATTTTTTCAGATATGGTTTTTATTTCTCCTAAATCCATATTTCTAACCTCCACCTATAAACGAAGATCTTACGATTTTAATTGCGTAGAAATAGACAAAAGGTTATCCGGATGTAAAAAGAAAATGCGATTATTATCTTTTGATTATAACCAATTATTCAACTTATTGTAGGAGTCTGGAACGATTTTCCTCTACATAATCTCTAAGCTTGTTATGAATTTCTAGTAATACCTCAAAATTCTTGATTTCACCAAAATCGGGTCCATATTTTTGATGCAACGATTCAATAAATTCGTGACCGATGTCTGCGGCAATTAGTTGATTAATAAGGGCACTATTTGCAACATGCAAGAATTTATCCTTAAAAATTTGATACAAAATATATTGTTCTGAAAGTGATTTTTCCGAATAGTTCGGATGCGAAATATAAGGGACGTTTTCCCTTGCCTTTGCACGCTGCGCTCTTGTTTCAGTTCTTACAAATTTACCTCGAATCCTCTTCCTGAGTCGTAGACTGGTTATAAATCCGGTTACAGTAAGTATAACAATTATGTCAATTGCCGTGTTGATAATGCTTACCCAACTGCCGGCAATAAGATTGAGAACACCTGCTGCTGATGTTACCGAGACCGCGAGATGACTTTCATCAAAAACTATATTGGTAGAATTTGAAAACGAGGCAACGAAAGCGATCATGAACGTAGATCAAAGAATGTTTGATGCGATAAAGGTTGATTCACTTCCATCTGATTTAACAAAAGTGACAGGGATATTGGCATACACATTCAGTGGAATCGCAGAATCGCCAATAACCGTTATTGTTCCATTTTCGAGACGTTTGTGTAAACCCACTGGAAATCCACAGCAGGTTGCAATATCGCCTGCATCCATTTTCTTATTGTTGTTTAAGTCAGCAAATGAGCTATTAAACGAAACTAAAATTGGTACAGTGATCCCTTCTTCCATTCCTAGGAGATCTAATAATCCTACCACCTCCGACCCGATCAATGGAGATATTTTTATTCCCAAAAGATAGGAACCAAAAATATCCTGAATCAATATTTGACTCGGACGATTAATATAAAATGATTCCTGGGTTTCTCTTATCATTCCTCTGATAAACTGTATGCCCATTTGTTGTGCAATTCTTCTAGCGGGTCCATAATCCTCAAAAATAACCAGGTGACCCCCCTGTCTTACATATTTGGAATAAGCGCTAAGCTCAACATTTGTATATTTTCGCTCTGACCCAATGATGACAATTGTAGGATAGTCAACATCAGAATTCAAAATGATTGGACTGATCAAAATCCTTGAGGATGTTAAGCCGAACTCGATTTGTAGACCTAATCTTAATTGTGATGTTCCATTCCAATTACTATTGTAAATAGAGAATTCGGGAGCATATGGCAATGAGGTGAAACTGATCAAAGATCCAACTAGGATAACTAGCAACAACCAAGTTTGAGTCTTCTTCTGATCCAGAATTTTACCCCTCCATTGCTTCATCATTGGGTGCATTTTGCAATGATTCGTCGATACCTCTGATTTTTTCTTCGATTTCGGCTTTTTCAATTACTAATATCACAAGATCATCAATGAGCTTTTCTGCTTCTTCAAGACTAACTTCCTTTAAAGCAAATCTTGACAAGTAGAAGACATTGACGATGTTTTCAAGCGCATGATTATTGATCTCGCCTGAATCGAAAGTCTGCTTCGCATGTTCCAATGGGGTTATATCCTTGCTGCGCATAAGGCGGGCAAAAAATGCAAAAGCCTCATCCAGCTCATGATACGTGGTAATCACCATTTCACTCGGTGTCATCTGCTTAATATTTATTCTTGCTTGTTCAATTATCTCACTCACATGTTCTTTGAATTTAAGTAGTCGATCTGCTTTTTCACGTTCGATAATAAGTTGTTCCTTGATGGTTGGTTGGTAATTTATAAACAATGATTCACTGGGGGCAATAGAACTGTTTTCCCATTCCTCCATTTTGAACAAAATCAGTGGTACAATGAATTTATTAGACAGATAAATTATGATTAAGGTGAGAACAAATACCAAGTTGCTGGGTTTAGTATCCAGTTCAAACGAAGGGATCGCAAAATCGGGAATAGAAAACGAAAACTCGGGGATGTCAAAAAATTCGATTACCGGTAAGTTACGTCCTTTATCAGGTCTATCATCGGCACTAGCATTACCTTTTTCATTAGTAGTAATGATGGTATTTGTTGGTTGGCTCGATGTATCTGAACGAGTTGGAACATCCACTGAGCTAGTCGTTGATGTCGTACTTGTAGTCGAGCTGGTTGTTGGTGGAGAAGGAAATGTAATAGTAGTAGGGATTGTTCCGCCTTCTGAGGTGGGGTTGGGACCAGGTCCACCACCACTAGTTCCATTCACAACATCTGGCAAACCTAACTCCTCACCGCTGAAATCTGTTGGAAAGTCACCTATAAATTCTTCAGGCACAATCCAGTTGGGTAGCTTATTGAAATCAGTAGGATCGAATCCGCCACTATCATTTAAAGAATCTTGATTAGGGATACTATATCTCTGCGGATTAGCTTCCTTTATAACAGGATCTTCGATCACGCCAAATTCAAGATTCAAACTCCCACCAATGGATAAGTAAAAGACTACACCGCTGAAAGCAATAATAACGATAATACCGACAAATGATTTGTTCAGTAATGGATTCTTCATCCCACCACTTTTTTCTTTGTCAAGTTCCGGCATTATTTATCAAACCTCCAGTCTTATACCCAAACCATGCAATTACAATCAAAGGTATTGATATAACCGCAAATAATAATGTTAGTGCAAGTATCGAGAGTATTTCCAAAAATTGTGGGATAACATCGACACTACCTCCAAAAATCACTATTTGAATAACCGAAAACATGAATGAAAAGGTAAAAAACACAGATACCGCTAAAACAGCACTGTAAATGGGTCCTCTTCTTCCCTCATGATCGAATATCAATGCCGCAACAAGGCCACCGAAGAACCACCCATAAATCAGTGAAGCAATGAGGCCGTATTCCCCCTCTCCAATTGAACTATCTATATCAAAAATAATTCCAATCGTAATTTGGAGCATGAGAATCATTAAACCATCATGAGCTCGCTGGCTCGGCGGAGTATTTACATTCTCTTCAATTTTAGAGTATAATTGAACAGCTGGGATCGAAAATCCAATGATAACGCCAAAGGAGAGGATAACAGCCGCGGAGAGAATTGTCGTTGACGTATTTGGCTGTACAGTGAAGCTTTGAACCCGCAGACCAGGATTTAATTTCGGCTTACGTTGATATTTGGGTAGTCGATTCGTTATCTTGCGACGTGCGGAAGACAATTTTGTCTTTGCGACTTGAATACTTGAACTCAAACTCATGTTTAGACCACCATTTTTGGATCAAATCCTAATACTGGCCTGAATTGAAGTAAAGACCGAATTTGTCCAAAAACCCCGTAAATCAAAAATACAACAGCTACCAAAAACAATGCTAAATTTATTAGAAACGTACCTCGCGGTTTGAAAAGGATTTGGGATGTATTCACAAATAAAAGAATAGCAGCAAAAATTATTATTAATGTACCGGGAGCTAAAACTAATTTATTGAGTAGCTGTAAAACGCCCCTGCGTCTTTCATCAAATGAAGCCATGATCAGGATTAAACCTACAACACTACAAATCAACAACAAAACCAAGCGTGCAAAATCATCCGTTAGTGGACGCAAAACTTCAATGTCTGTTCCCTTAGTATTAATTTCCGTTATGACAATAGTTAGCTGGACAATAAATGTTGGTACAAATAAAGCGACGAGAAGCATTAAATAAGCCTGAGTGCGGGCGTAATCGGGTGAGCCTGAACTCTGTAGAGCTAAATCGGGTATAGGTTTACGCTGCTCACCGCAAACATTACATTTATGCCAGAGAGGATTTAACGTATTCGAACATTTTTGGCAAGTTAAGATGATTGTGAAATTACAATTAATACACTGTCTTGATAAAGTCTCCCAGTTGATGCCACAGGCTGGACACGTTGGCTTTCGCATTCTGCGGATTGTGAATAGTCGAAATAGGTTGTCAACGTTATTATTGTTACAACTGAGGCAAAATTCTCTACTGATAATCAAATTACACGTGGGGCATATATTTTCGGTAATATTGTGCGTTGCAGCTAGTTTGTAAAGTATAAATCCGCTGCCCATGATAAAAATATAGTGAAAATATATTCTATATGCTATCGGGATTTGACCTGATACCTGATCCATTGCCACAAAAGACGCAAAACCTAAGACAATTGTTACTACTATTATTCCCAGTAGGAGCTTCATTCGACTGGTTCGAGAGGGTTTAGTATATGTAGATCCAGCGATATAATGAGGTATTTTTCCAGCAAAGTAGATAATTGACCCGCATAAGGTTAGGGTAACTAAGTAGAATGGGATAATTGTTCCTGACGATACATCTTCCAGTGGAAGAAGGTCGTACATAAGGGTTGTATTGTTAGAAGGGATTTGACCCCCCCAGAGTATCAAATATGTAAAACTTGAACCTTGGTAAAAATACAACACAAACATAGATATTTGGGATGGGCTCGAGATTAGATTATACTTATCTCCTGTGCTATAATCTTCAATTTGGATTCGGTAAAATCCAGCAGCGATGAGAAATCCGAGAAATACAATGATGTTTAACATGATGATTAGTGGAATTAACCCCGCTTTGGCGCTAGACGGGGTTCGAGCATCTTCTATGTATCTAATCGCATATTCCGGGTCCAATAACAGGAGTAACAAGAACAATCCCGCTATCGTAATTATGAATGAATAAAGCCAACCAGCAATCATGAAGAAACCCCTGAAGGATTTGATGACATGAAGTTGGAGCGTTACTTTTTGAGCAGGGTTATTCTTTTCTTTTAAGATCCGATTTTCATAAAAAACAGCCGGGAAGATGGGAAATAAGGCAAATAAAAAGAATAATAGTTTATTTTGGTCGTGAGCTTCATATCCAACAGAATTGTAGAATGAGATCAAAATAACCACCCACACAATAAAGTAAATTACCGCTGGACGATCCGTCAATCCTCGAATTTTTGAGGTATTGCTAAGACTGAATTCATTATCAGATTCCCTCGTATGCTCCATACGCTTTTTTGTCTACGATCATAAAAAAAGGTTATTGACCTAACTTGGCACTTGAAACGGTTCCATCATAATTTACTTAAAAATTTATAACGAGAATAAAACAATGCTTAAATGAATTGGAATGATAGTACTAGTGAAGATACATTGTCTGTATCATTTGGATATCATGAGTTCTAAACCTTTCATAAATTCTTCAGGAGTTGACAATTTTAAGTACCTGAGCGAATTTGCTGATCAATTAAATCCTAAAAAGATTTATTATGATTTCTACATAAATGAGTTAGTGGGTTATATTCCCTCAGCTTTTTTCACGGATGAATTCAAAGATGGTGAAATTTCAGTCACCAAAGATTTTGAGGATGCAGCTGTTCTGATGATGGTCCAGTCATTTCAAGAATTTGAGGCCTTGGAGGTAAATCTCATTGAATCTGACTTAGAGTATAATTTTTCCAAATTCAATCAAGTCCTCAACAAACATGGATATAAATTACTCGATATGGAAAAAATGGTAGCAAGATTACCCTTACCCGAAATTAGAATTCCCAAGCACCAGAAATATTCATTTGAACAAATTAAAGAGTACAAGATCCGAATCAATTCTGAAAATGAAATAATTATTCCAGAGCTGGTTGTATTCCTGCTAGAGCATGAAAATATCTCCGAAAAATCCCTTAACACCTTTTTCACGTACCTCTACACGTCAGAAAACATACTTCTGAATCAAATAACAGTCTCATATCAGAACAATTTAGTGGGTCACGGTTTATTAGTGACTACCAGGTGGGATAAAAAGACGGGCTTGTTGAGTTTTGTGCACACAGAAGGCAAGGAACCGAAGCTAATTCAACACTTAATGATGACTAGATTGTTGGAAACCGCTGCAAAAAGTAAACTGCGATCTATCGAAGTACACATTCGAGATGATGTCTATGACTTAAGCAAAAACTATGAGCAATATGGATTCACCTTTAGTCCAATTTCAACTTTTTCAAAGACGTAATCTAGACATTCAAGTATCGTTTTGAGTTCATCCAGATTATCTTTTAACCAGAAAATGAGACCTGAATTACGAAAACTCATATTGATATCCAGTATTGAATATTTTTCCAGCTCATCAAAAACCCGCTCATCTACATTTTGTACGGGATCCGCTTTTTTCTCATCAATCCTCA